>NZ_JAAHGK010000625.1:0-4377 GCF_010672505.1 Okeania sp. SIO2B9
TTGCTGCGCAAACAGCTCAGTTAATAAATCAGCTCTAAAAGGATTTTTTTTCTTCTCTTGGTCGATTGGATATGGCAAGGAAACCTCACCATCCCACCTTTCGGGAAGCTGCGCTAACGACCACTTTTTTCTCCATGAATGGAGAGGCTTTATACCTTAATTTTTCGGTAATTATTTTGGTAACAGTATAGTTTGCATTTCAGCGAGATCCACAATTACTATTCAGGACTAAAAGGAGCAAAATTGTATATTTATAGTGTGGAAGTTTTTGTCTGAAATAATTTGGCATCAAATCTTCAAATTTAAGTCAAATCAAATCTAATTAGAACTGACTGAATAAAATTAAAAGGATTATACATGAAGCGTAAGCATTTCCTTCGGAATGCTGCGCAAACAGCAGTTAGCAGTCAGCTATCAGCTATTACTTACCAGTTATTAACTTATTATCTGAGAAGGAGAATTCAAAATTATGTTTATGCAGCATTCTACAGGAAAGAAAAAGGTCACTAGCTAACCTTAGTAAGTCCTGTATTTTCATGCATCTGTTTGCACAACATGACAAACGAAAATGCTGAATACTAATAGCTGAATGTTTACAATTAAACTTTTATGCTATCAAAATTTATCAACTTTTAGAGAATAAAAAGGATGGGAAAACTCTTACCTATTTCCATATGTGGCGTTCCCTACTTTCACCAGACATCAGAAAACTTTTTCAGCTCACCCTAATTAAAACTATTTTATTTAACTTGATGTGGGTTATTACTACTAAAAACTTAGATATTTAATCTAATAATAATTTTAGGGTGCAAGAAACTGACACACCCTACAACTAACACCACTTCTATATGAAATTTTACTTAATAAAAAATGAAAATCGTCAGCACAATTAAGGTCTGATTCAACAATTAATAATTAATAATTATTAATTATTACCTCTCCTTGAAAAGAAGAGGATTGACTCATAATGAAAATTTTTTCTTGTTTCTCCTTTAAAGGAGAGGCTTTAAA
Organism: Okeania sp. SIO2B9; assembly: GCF_010672505.1. Lineage (NCBI taxonomy): Bacteria > Bacillati > Cyanobacteriota > Cyanophyceae > Oscillatoriales > Microcoleaceae > Okeania > Okeania sp. SIO2B9. Next base: position 1,012 of record NZ_JAAHGK010000625.1, read on the forward strand.
CCTTAATTATTCGGTAATAATTATCAAGGGTATTCTTACAAAGAAATGGTATTATTAATTAAACTCCACAAATACCCCTTTCTAAGTTCCATTGGTTGTCAACTGATACTGATACTTCTGAACCAGGTTTGACATTACCTCCTGATATATCGATAAGAACTACATCTGCTGCTCCCAAGTAACCACCTCGGTAAATTGGTTGACCTTGCCCATTTACAGTATCGTAGGTTAATTCCGAGACTACAGGGGGTAAATCTGGAGAACGATCAAACCGGACTTGAGTAAACAATCCATCTAGATAGGTTGCTGTATAAGGATTGCCACCAGCATCCAATCCATCACAGTATAAGACCATTGCTGCCTGGGCGAAAGGTACTGGTAGAAAAATTGTGCCGACAAACAGAAAAACAAATGTTATTACTAATGTAGCTACTAATTTAGATATTTGTTGTGGGAATTTATGCCACACACTGCTGAAAAACTTAGTCATAAGATTGTTCATGTTTTTTCCTCGTTGAAGGATTCAATAAATACTGAATATTATAACAATAGCAAAAAATCACTCTTCGTCAACAAAATAATCTATCTAAATTTATAGTTTTATAGTTAGTTAATTAAGCCCAAATTTTTTTTGGGAAAAAGCTGGTTTTATTGTAAATAATATTCAATGTCTATTGTTTTTATCTAAGATCACTTTGAAAAAAGAATGCTCAAAATAAGGTATATATTAATTCAGATATGCTTATACCAATTTCCTCAAGTAAAACTACATATAACTTGACATCTTGGTTTTTAAGCTTGATAGATTACTTTTACCGAAAAATTGTGGTTGAAAGCCTCCTCTTTTAAGAGGGTAAAAGCGGTTGATATTCGGAGCTTCCCGTTAGGGTGGGATGGCTCCGAAACCTGCGCCATATCCAATCGACCAAGAGAAGAAAAATTTTCATGATTAGTCAATCCTATCCGTTTTAAAGGAGAGGTAATTCTAAATTATTAATTCTAAATTATTAATTCTTGAAAACCGTTGTTTAAGTATATGAAATTGGGTGCATCTCATAGCAAGCAAAAATACTTTTTTCCTATATATTCCCTGTTCCCTGTCCCCTGTTCCCTGTTCCCTAAAAGCGATAATTTTTTTGCTTTATTCAAAATTGAGATGCACCCATGAAATTGGTATTAAAAATAGCTAATTAAATTTATTCTTAGATAATTATATCTATCGTTTTATATCTTTTTCAATATTTATTCCTTATTCCTTCTTGTTTCTTTCTTCTTCCTTACTTCTACCATTTATATAATGTCCGCACTTTATAGTTGGTGTAAACCTAAGCGTAAATATCTAGTGAATATCTAGAATAAATTGAAGTTTTTTTTCAGACTTTTAAGCTTTCCTCCCTCTTCCTTATTCCTGTTCCCATTTATGGTATTCCCTACTTGCGCGATCTACCATTCAATCCATAAAATAACTAAAAGATTTATATGTTGCTTTTATTCCTCAAAGGTAGTCATTTACTTCAAGGAAAATTTATACTAAAATTTTTCCAGAAGAATTTTATGATGACAAATTTTTGTCCAGAATTTGTTAACAAAAAACTCTTGATTATCCAACCTATTATGTAGGAGTTAAACAATGTCCTCACAACCTTTGACCATTATCAATGACAACTATCAAGCAGTGAAAAATGATGGACAAGATGTGATTGCCGGATTGACAAAAAGTCCCAAGAATTTGCCCCCCAAATATTTTTATGACGATCGCGGTTCAGAAATATTTGAAGAAATTTGTCAGTTACCCGAATATTATCCCACTCGTACAGAAGCTTCCATTCTAAAAGAATATGCAGATGAAATTGCTCAACTAACTGGATGTTGTGAATTAGTAGAATTAGGCAGTGGTAGTTCGACTAAAACTCGCCTGTTGTTAGATGCTTATCAAAAAATAGGTAGTTCGTTTAAATATGTACCTACTGATGTAAGTGGGGGAATACTCAAAAATAGCGTATTAGAGCTACAAGAAAAATATCCAAATTTCTCTATTGAGGGATTTATTGGCACTTATGATGAAACTTTAGCTCATCTAAAGTCACACCCTACACAAACCTCTTTTGAAGGAACTTCCCTAACTAGAACAATTTGTTTTCTGGGAAGTTCTGCTGGCAATTTTCCACCACAAGAATTTGACTGTTTTTTGAACCAAGTTGTTAATGCTTTAAAACCAGGAAATTATTTTTTACTTGGTATTGATTTACAAAAACCCAAAGAAATTTTAGAACCAGCTTATAACGATAGTAAAGAAGTTACGGCTGCTTTTAATTTGAATATGTTATCCCATTTAAATTGGCGTTTCCAAGGCAATTTTGACCTCGATTTATTTACTCATAAAGCTATTTATAATCAAGAAAAATCGCAAATAGAAATGCGTCTTTATTGTCAAGAAAATGTCACATTCTCTTTGGAAATTCTAGATTTAAAGGTTGATTTTGAGAAAGGGGAAAGTATTCTGACTGAAGTTTCTCGCAAGTTTGATTTAGCAGCTATTAAAGTAGAGCTGGAAAAAAAAGGACTTAAAGTTAAAAAAGTTTGGACAGACCCTAAACAGTGGTTTGGATTAATTCTTTGTCAAGCTTAATTTGAAGGAAGAAGGAAGAAGGAAGAAGGAAGAAAAAAAATATGGTAAACATTTCCTATGGAATGTTGCCCAAAGAGAGGTCATGTCTCAGCAATTAGTGGGAAAAAACTGTAGGGTTTTGGTTTCCAAATTCCTACGGTAAAATATTAAAACCTATAGCGTTTTCAAATGAAGTGTAAATCTAGATTGAGGTTTTTTATCATAAAAATAATCCTGTCTTGAGTGCCTACTAATCCTTGTGGAAAGCTACTACTTAATGTTGTTTTCCTTTACTTTCTTTATTACTTATTCACAAAAAAACTGAATCCTAAATCTTAAACACCTTGCAAAAGTAAACAATTAAAATTATTTTCCCGTTAATAACACTATGAACCAGATAAAATCTACTACTCCACCAAAACTTGATAATAGTAATACTAACAATAAACTACGCCAAGATATCCTTGATTACTTTAATAATGCTTGGCAACTTGAAGATATTTTGATGAACAGTCTAGTCGGTGAAGAAACATTTTATTCCAATCCCGACCCTTTGAGAAATCCTTTAATTTTTTATCTCGGACATTCAGCGGTTTTCTACATCAATAAATTAATTCGTGTGGAATTATTAGAAAAACGCCTCAACCCTAACTACGAAATATTATTTGAGCTAGGAGTAGATCCAGAAATACCAGAAGAGTTAGACCAAGCGATCGCCCATATCAACTGGCCAAACATCTTCAAGTTTAGGCCAGTTA
>NZ_JAAHGK010000626.1:0-4355 GCF_010672505.1 Okeania sp. SIO2B9
ATTCGACCCGTAAACATACAGGCTCGATGAGGCAACTGGGGCAAATGAAGCGCTCAAAATCTCAAAGTGCGGACTTTGTTGACGGGGACTTAGAAACCCCGTCCGTCTACACGGCGGGGTAGTTCATAGCTTTGAAGCATTACCAAGTGGAGGTCGCATTTATATAAGTGAAATATTATTAGGAGATGGAAAAGATAACCCTCCAATTGCTACTTCATTTTCAATGTGCCTGTTTTGGGTTACTGAGGGTAAACAATACACTGCTAATGAGTTTAATCAACTTTTGCAAGAAGTTGGGTTTGAAGAAATATCAATAGTTCAAACTCATGTTTATTATTCACTCGTTAGTGCTAGAAAACCTTAACAAAGTTAGAAGTCATCAAATCCGGTAGTATTGGTATAGAAAAATGTAGAAACCGGGTTTGTTTCAAATACCTAGCACTTAAGGTCTACTTCCTACAAACCCGGTTTATTATCATTTTCTTTGTGGGTTTAATACCCCACCGTCAACGGGGGTGTTCACGCATTACTTGGGGGAGCGAATCCCCATGTAATTTTCCTCCTGTCTCCTGTCTCCTGTCTCCTGTCTCCTTCTTCAAAACACTTGAAAGCAAGGGGATTTGATATAGTTGTTTTTGTAAGAAGCATTTGAACAACCTACAAAAACACTTCAATACACCATTTTAAGCTTGACGTGCCACTACTAATTGCCTATTCCCTTTTTCCTACTGAAGAGATTTCCAAAGATTTTGAATTAGCATTATTTGCTTACCAATTGGGAGATAACGTTCAAGAGACAAAATATTCTGATCATTTTGAAAATCTGCAAAATTCTGCTGAAATGCTGCATAAATTTTCAGGTTCATATTTAATAGTTGATCGTCAACAATATTCAAAATTAATTGTTCTTGATTGTTAAAGTTGTCGTCATCCCTAATAATTAATTTACCAGGACGAAGAGCAAAATCACCAGAATAGTCAAATTTCATCCAAAAATCCACTTCTATATTGGGCTGAGTATTGTCTTGATCAAAATAAATTTTTAAACGCCGTTCCTGAATATCCCATAGGGGATATTCTTTTTTGATTGCAGGATTTGGTTGCATATCAATGTTAGAACGAACATAAATTTTATCTTGAATATTTTTTACCTGATAAATAGCATTGACAAATGTATTTGTACCGCTAACTTCTGGAAGTGACAAATAATTATTAAAATCAATTATTCCTATTGAAGAGAGTAACTGTAAAGCATGAGGCAATTCAAGTAATGGTGGGTCTGTAGTATATGCTAAACCATTTTCTTTAGAAAAATAAATTTCTACTTTATATAAATTAGGAATACTCGAATAATTACTTGAAGTTAGGGAAAGCTTTTGTTTTTTTTCCTTGATAAATTTTTGGATTTCTCGTTTAATAAATTTAGGAAAGTCTGAATAATACCACTGAGAAGCAACTGCTGCTTTTATTTTATTTTTATGAATTATTTCTGCGATTTCCAGCATTTATTCTAGGTTTGTTACAACTGGCTTAGGTAATATAAAGTGTTTGACACCAGCTTCAATATATAACATTAGTTGTTCATAAACTAATTATGGCTTTAAAGCTATCTCGATTACTTGTCTGGCTTTTTGTTGGTTATTTAAGTATTTAAAATAGTTATCATGCCATTGACGAAAACTCTGAAATAGATAAGTTTGTGGTTGATTCTGACCTAAAATACTATCAGCAAATAAGGAGGAAGTAATTACTGGATCGACAATAGATACTATTTCCCAAAAATATTCATTTTTAGCATATTTAGTTCCAATATAATTTTTTCCGTAACGTCCATAACCAACAATTGTTGTTGGAAAAATTGAAGCTTGATCGGATAGATGAGACTGACTGTCAGGATTTTTGGTAGCAACCGAGTCAGTTTGATGTTGTAGTAATTTTTTTTGCCCTTTCATAATTTTCTTATAATTTATTTAGGTTACTATAACATTCTTAAACAAACTTAAACTATGACAGGAGATAGAAGGTTAATTATTGATATTCGGTCGCTTCAGACTTTCCATCACAAACATTTGGTCAACTCACAGCTAAAGCTAAAGATTATTTAGATGCAGGTGTATTAAGGGTGTGGGTTGTTGATAGTAAAGCTAGAAGTATTACAGTTTTTTTGTATTCAGATGCAGTACCACAAACTTATATAGGAAATCCCCTATTTAGGAACTCTTTATTTGAAGGATTAGAATTAACTGCTGGAGAAGTATTAATAAGGGGAGAATTTCCACTAAAATTACTTCCAGTTACAGGGAAAAAAGATGAGTACAAAATTTGCTGTAAATTATCACTCCTGACTCTTGACTACCACCAAAATATTACAATATAAATACTCAAAAGTCGGCATAATTTTAAAGACGAAATGGTACAAATAAAAAATCAACTTACATTACAAGAGTTTCTTGAACTTCCACCAGGAGAAGGAGATATTATTTATGAATTTATTGATGGAAAAGCAATCGCAAAAATGTCACCCAAATTTTTTCACTCTAAAATAACTCGTGCTTTGCTTTATTTAATAGATGAATGGTGCGAGGGAAAAGGGCAAGTTTTTCCAGAATGGGCGGTTAAATTAACTCGTCAAGGGAAAGATTGGGTGCCTATACCAGAAATTTTATATGTTTCTTATGAGCGCTTATCTCCAGAATGGATAGCAGATGATTTTTGTCCTGTTTTGCCCGATCTAGTAATAGAAATAATTTCTCCTGGGCAAACATTTGGTCAACTCACAGCTAAAGCTAAAGATTATTTAGATGCAGGTGTATTAAGGGTGTGGGTTGTTGATAGTAAAGCCAGGAGTATTACAGTTTTTTATCCAGATGCACCACCACAAACTTATATGGGAGATACCCTATTGATAGATTCTCTATTTGAAGGATTAGAATTAACTGCTGAACAAGTATTTACCAAAGCCGGAATTCCTACTTTTTTTCATAAAAATGTTTAATTGAAGAAGGAGACAGGAGACAGGAGACAGGAGACAGGAGGAAAATTACTTATGGATTCGCTCCCCCAAGTAATGCGTGAACACCCCCGTTGACGGTGGGGTATTAAACCCACAAAGAAAATGATAATAAATATTGTACTAATTGTACTATATGATTTGAGGCGTTGGTTATTTGAGATATGATATCATGTCCGGATAAGAGGGCGAACAAAAAACTTTCTCTTCTATTATTCTTTGTTCTTATTTCTTCCCTCCCAACCCACCCCTGGGAGGGGTTAGGGGTGGGTTGATTCCTAAAGAATTAAGATTAATCTCATACACGCTCTTCAGCAACGCCTGATTTTAATATACATTTAATTTCCTATTGAAGAAGGAGACAGGAGACAGGAGACAGGAGACAGGAGACAGGAGACAGGAGGAAAATTACATGGGGATTCTAACCCCAAGTAATTTTGAACACCGTGTAGACGGTGGGGTATTAAACCCACAAAGAAAATGATAATTTATTGATAATAATTAATTTTATTTTTGATTTTTGGAGATGTCTATTAGATATCTCCGAGAAAGAATAGACTTTTTGCAGAAGTAGGCAATAGGCAATAGGGAATAGGGAAGAAAATTTCTGAAAAAAGACACAAAAAATGATCTATATGTCTAATTTCCGGAGATGTCTAATTAGAGGTAAAAAGGATTAAGTTTAGATTCAATGTCATTTTGTTAAGGAAAAGTTGTTATTATGTCTTTTACATTTAAACAAGGATTATTCCAATTTGATTTCACAGACCATCACGCAATTTTAGGGGTTTCTCTAGATGCAGAATTTGGTGAGATTCGTAAACGGTATATGCGAGTGGCGCGTCGTTTACATCCTGATACTTCACCCTTTGAAAGTGAAACTGATAAAGAATTTGCTAATCAGTTGTTATCTAAGTTGGTGAGTCCTGCTTATAATAAATTTTCTAAGGAAGGCGATCGCGCTGAACTTTTTGTTGTTCTCAAAAATCTCAGTAATACTGTTTCTCAACAGCGCAGTCAAATTCAGTTGACTACTGATGCAGCAAAAAAAATTGCTAAGGCGGGAGATTATCAAAACATATATAAGGAAACTCTCAAGGAATTAAGCGATCGCGAATATGAATCTATTGACAAAACTTTAGATATCATTGGAGAAATTAGTGAACTGAATTTAGCTTATTTACTGCGCAAAAGTGGTTCTGGAGTTGTTAAACCCTCACCTCCACCTACACCGAAACCTCCTAGTGATTCTGCCAAACCCACAACTATAAAACCCTCAACTAAAAATCCTTTGGTAGAGCAAGCTTGTAATAGGGCTAAAATATTAATATCTAATAAAAATTAT
>NZ_JAAHGK010000627.1:0-4349 GCF_010672505.1 Okeania sp. SIO2B9
ACTAAAATTGACTATCCCACAGTAAGTGATGAGAAGATTTTCTCTATATTTATGGATATAGTCGTCGAAGGAAAGATTAGGGCAACTCGACAGCTTAAAACTCAGACAACGTAAGATTTTTCCAACTTCGGTTCTTTCTTCTCCTATATAAAAAGTCTCTAAAAAAATCTCGATCATGACTAAAGAGTGGCACGGTAGTCTCAATTTAATTTATGGCAAGTAAAACAATCATACTCAAATTATGGCAAGTAAAAATCAAGCACCATTAAAAATACAAAGACCTTTGACTGAAGTAAGTTTTTCAAGTCAAAATTTTGCTGGAATTATTTCGACCCGGGTATCAAACTAAGCCACATTTTTCCGTGATAACTAAAATTGACTATCCCACAGTAAGTGATGAGAAGATTTTCTCTATATTTATGGATATAGAGGTCGAAGGAAAGATTAGGGCAACTCGACAGCTTAAAACTCAGACAATGTAAGATTTTTCTAACTTCGGTTCTTTCTTCTTCCTTCTTTCTTCTCCTATATAAAAAGTCTCTAAAAAAATCCTAATTATGACTAAACAATGGCACGGTAGTCTCGATTTAATTTATGGCAAGCAACACAATACTACTCAAATTCTGGCAAGCAAAAATCAAGCACCATTAAAAATACAAAGACCTTTTTATCCAGAAGGAAATGAAGTTTGTCATAGTGTAATTTTACATACTGCTGGTGGTGTTGTAGGAGGCGATCGCCTTTCTATTAATATAGAATTACAACCGACTACCCATGCTTTAATTACTACTGCTGCTGCTAGTAAAATTTATCGTAGTAATGGTCAACTTGCTCAACAAAATATTAGTATTAACCTTCATAGTCAGTCTTGTTTAGAATGGTTCCCTCAACCAACAATACTTTTTAATGGTGCTGAGTATCGGCAAGATTTAAAAGTACATTTAGGAGTAGAAGCGAGTTGGATGAGTTGGGAAATTATTAGATTTGGCAGAAGTGCTAGAGGGGAAAAATTTTTAGCAGGAAATTGGCGTTCGTATACTGAGGTTTGGCAAGAAAATTATCCTATCTGGGTAGACAGACAATGTTTAAAAGGAGGGTCGGAAATGGTTAATAGTCTCTTGGGTTTAGCTGATAATTCTGTAGTTGGAACTTTCATTTTTGTTGGGCAACCTGTTACAGCAGAGGTAGTTAAAAAAGTTCGTGATTTGTGGCAAAGTTTAGGTATTGATATGTCTGGTGAAGTAGGTGTTACTCGTATTCCTAAAGGGATGATTTGTCGCTATTGTGGGCAGTCAATAATTAATGTGAAAGATTGGTTTAATTCGGTTTGGCATTATCTCCGTATTTTTTATTTAAAAAGACCTAGTTGTTCTCCACGAGTTTGGTCTTAGTTAGTAAGCTTTCAGCAGTCAGCAGTCAGCAGTCAGCTATTGACTTATTATCTTAGAAGGAGAATTCAAAATTATGTTTATGCGACATTCCGCACCGAAAGAAAAAGGTAACAAACTAACCTTATATTTGAGGGTTGAAATTGATAGCCATCCCCGGAGTCTTGTTTTCTAGTGGCGTTCAGAATGAGTTGATTGGTCAATAAAAATGACTATAACTTTTTAATTGCATTTTACCAGCTATCTATGAGACTAGAAATTAACTTTTAGCCAAATGAGCTTTCCTAATATTTGAGGGTTAAGATTGATTGCCATTCCCTGAGTCTTGTTTTCTGGTGGCTTTCACAATGAATCTTTATTGCAATCAAGATGACTGTAACTTTTTAATTGCATTTTACCAGCTATTTATCAGACTAGAGATGAACTTTTAGCCACATGAATTTTCCAATATTTGAAGGTTGAGATGGATAGCCATCTGTTGAGTCTTGATTTTCTGGTGGCGTTCAGAATGAATTTTTACCTCAATCAAGATGACTATAACTTTTTAATTGCATTTTACCAGCTATTTATCAGAGTAGAGATGAACTATTAGCCACATGAATTTTCCAATATTTGAAGGTTGAGATGGATAGCCATCTGTTGAGTCTTGATTTTCTGGTAACGTTCAGAATGAATTTTTACCTCAATCAAGATGACTATAACTTTTTAATTGCATTTTACCAGCTATTTACTCAGAGTAGAGATGAACTATTAGCCACATGAATTTTCCAATATTTGAAGGTTGAGATGGATAGCCATCTGTTGAGTCTTGATTTTCTGGTGGCGTTCAGAATGAATTTTTACCTCAATCAAAATGACTATAACTTTTTAATTGCATTTTACCAGCTATTTATCAGAGTAGAGATTAACTTTTAGCCAAAACTGAAAACTGACAACCTCAAATCTACAAATGACTTTTCTTAGCAATAGGCATCCGCCAACCAGTACCAAAAGCTCGATCACTAATTTTCAATCCAGGGGGTGCTTGTCTACGTTTAAATTCTGCCCGCATCACTAACTTTATAACCTTATTTACTACTTCTGAATCATGTCCTGCTGCAATAATTTCTGCCAAAGACTCACACTTTTCTACTAAGCGGTATAAAATATCATCCAAAACTTCATAAGATGGTAAAGAGTACTCATCTTTTTGACCTTCTTTCAACTCAGCACTAGGAGCTTTAGTCAGAATATTTTCTGGAATAATATTTTGCTGTTCAGTAATTAGTAAATTTTCAGCTCCATAGAAATTTTGATTATTATTAAATGCCTGTTGATTCAACCACCGACACAGAGAATAAACACGAGTTTTCGGAACATCAGAAATTACTGCTAATCCACCATTCATATCACCATAAAGAGTGCAATAACCGACCGCCATTTCTGACTTATTACCCGTGGATAAAAGCAAATGACCAAACTTATTAGAAATTGCCATTAATAAATTCCCACGAATCCGAGATTGAATATTCTCCTCAGCAATGCCAAAATTTGTACCTGTAAATAAATCTTGCAAACTATTGTCATAACTTTTCATTAAATTCCCAATAGGAATAACTTGTTTAGTAATACCCAAATTTTCCGCTAATTCCAAAGCATCTTTAACAGAATGATCGGAACTGTAAGGAGAAGGCATCAAAATAGTAAAAACATTTTCTTTACCTAAAGCAGCAGTAGCGATCGCTGCAACTAAAGCCGAATCTATTCCCCCACTTAAACCAAGAACAACTTTAGAAAAACCACACTTACGCAGATAATCTTTTACCCCTAAGACCAAAGCAGACCAAATTTCTTCATCCTCACTTTCTGCTAAATATAGACTTTCAAAATTAGTCACAATCAAATCTTTTTTTGCTGGATTAAATTCAACAACTGCCAAATTTTCTGCAAAAGCACTAGCTCGATAGACCGCATTACCAGTCTTATTAAAAACCACACTACAACCATCAAAAATTAAATCGTCATTACCGCCTATCTGATTAACATAAATAATTGGTATTTGATAACGATTCGTGCCATGTTCTAAAATTGCCTCTCGCAATTTTTGCTTTCCTACTCGATATGGAGAAGCAGACATATTTACGACAAAATCAACTTGATTTTCTGCTAATTCTTTCATTGGGTCACAAGTATAATTTCGCCTTCCCCAAAATTCGGCATCATTCCATAAATCTTCGCAAATAGTCACGCCAATTTTAGCTAAAGATTCTGAGGTTTTTCCAGGAATTTCTAACGTGAAAAAATCGCTAGTTTTACCAGGCTCAAAATATCGTTGTTCATCAAATACATCATAAGTAGGTAAGAGTCTTTTATGAAATATTTGTTTGACTTTTCCATTGCCTAATAAAACCGCACTATTAAATAATGATTTTTCTCCTATTTCATTAGCTTGAGAATTAAAAGTTACAGTTCCTACTAAAACTGCTATTTCTGATGGTAAATTTTTAGCTAACTTTTCTAACTCTGTCGCAGCAGCTTCAATTAAACTAGGATAAATTAATAAATCTCGTGGTGGATAGCCTATGAGAGATAATTCTGAAGTAATCATCAATTTGGCATCTAAATTTTCAGCTTTTTTTGCAGCTTCTAAAATTAATTTTGCATTGCCTGTAATATCACCAATAGTGGGATTGAGTTGTGCGATCGCGATTTTCATTATAATTAAAAAAGGAAAAAGGAAGAAGGAAGAAGGAAGAAGGAAGAAGAAAGAAGGAATGATAGACTCGTCCCCGGATCTCGTCGGCGAAGGCCTCGTTGCTGAGCCCGCTGTTGCGGTCGAGAACGACCTCGGGCACGACCTCACGCGTTCCCGCCGGCACCGAGAAGACGCCCTCCCGGAAGAGGAGGTCGGTCACGTTACCGCGATCCGCCGCGGTGACCGGACCGAGGGTGTCCGCCGAGATCTCGGTTCCGCCGTCGTCG
>NZ_JAAHGK010000628.1:0-4334 GCF_010672505.1 Okeania sp. SIO2B9
TGGGTAGTTGGGGAGAGAGTTTTTTTAAGTCGGAAAATGATTGTGTTTTCATCTTTAATATGTTCTGAGAAATTGCAAATTTTGACAAAAATGGTTCTACAGGTTCTTGCACAAAGCAACAAAGCCCATGATCTCAGATTATCAGACAAACCAAAACTATTTACAGAAGCAATATAATGTAGTTTTTGAATCTAATCAAAGTTATTATAATTTACTTAAAGAGGCGGGAGTAAGTTGGAAAAAAACTCCAAAAAATCATCCCGCTAGAAATGATGAATTAGTGAAAGCTAAAAAAAAAGAAATAGAGGAAATGTGGGTAAAATGGCCACCGGAAATCGAAGCTGGAAGCCTGAGAGTGTTTATGATTGATCAATGTAATCTTCGGGCGGGGCGATCTCTGAGGCGATGGTTGGGGAACAACAGATGAAAGAATAGAAATTAATCTCAAAAATGAAAAAGAAAGACAGACTGATTATGGAGCCTGAGACTATCAAAGTAAAGAATTTATTGTGCAAGAATTTGAGAGTGGAAATACTGAAAATACCATCGAATTTATCAAATATTTGCAAAGCGCGAAGGCCGGGTAAAAGATTGGCAATATTTTGGGAGGGAGCAACTTACCATAAATCTCAATAATTTCGAGAATATTTGATGTTAATTAATCAAAATTTATCAGAACGAAGAATGGTTGATACATGGTACAAAGTTGGCTCCAAATGCTCCGGAGCAAAATCCTGTTGAAGATATTTGGTTACCAGGCAAAAATTTCATCATAAAATATGATCATTTTTGCAATTCTTTTAAAGTAGTTAAGTGGCTATTTAAGTTTTTTGCATATGGTCAAATATTCGATTTCCCAAAGCTTTTTCAGTATGGAATTTTGCCAGAACCTATTTAGGATTACTATAGTTTTTTAATTGCGGTTTAATAGCACCTCTGTACTTCTGAGATTTTTGGCTATTTGTTCTGTCTAATTGTTTTTCAGACTTTGCTATTAGGTTGCTATAGATGTTCAAATTAATCAGAAATCAAATGTTAATCATCAGTATTTTTTTATTATTTTGAAGTGTAGAATGTGGATTTATAGATTTTATTATATTGATGCAGCAAACTCCAAGTATATGAAGTATAGATATTAACAATTAAATATTTGTAGTGCGAGCATCTTGCTCGCTATGGGTGTATTTCACAAAAGTGGAATCTGCTATATATTATGATTTATTTTTTGTCAATTATTCAGGGAAAATATACCCAGGAACTACTCTACTTTTTCCGGGTAAGATCGAGTCTTTTCTACAAAGTATTAAAGAAACTGGATATCTTTCAATTTGTAAGCATTCAGCTATTAGCATTCAGCATTCAGCTTTATTCAGCTTTTGAAAATATTCAAGCAACTACGAAGGATAGCTGGTAAACTTTTTCTTTCCTGCGGAGTTGGGAAGCAAACATAACTGTTAATTAAGGTTGGCTGAAAAAGTCTTTTAGTAGGGGTAGGAGACAGGAGATAGGAGAAATTGGAATTTATAGGAGGTAGGAGCTAAGTTTTGTCAGAGTGATTTTTCTGCCCAACTATGCGCATAAAATACGCTCCTTTTTGAGCGTGAAGAGCTGAAAAATTTGCACTTTTTAAAGGCCCCATAAAGGCTTTAGCCTTTATATGTCAATGCTTTTAGATTTAATCAGCAAGCCCTAATTATCCTTGGAGACTAATTCCTCCTTCGGTGCGATAATTAGTTAATAACTCATAGCTGATAACGTAGTTCCTCTGTAAGAAGCTAGCTGACGGCTGAATGCTTACTTTAATTTCTCCCCTACTCTATAGAACCCATTTGATATCTCTAAAAATTTAGGTGATCGCTCTTATTACTGAACTTAAGCTTATGTCTTTTCCTCAAAAGACATCTCCAATCATCAAAAATCAAATCAATTATCGTAGATAAATCATCAATTATTTCCCTCTACTCCCTACTCCCTACTCCCTATTTTCTGGAGAGAGCTAAAAGATACGGTTAGGGGTTCTATATTTACATTTACTCTTGACTAAAATTACTTTTAGGGTAATTAAAATTATGTTTAGCAAAAGCTTGTTTAACTCGCCTCACTAAATCGGTTTTGTAAACATATTCATCCCTAGCATCTATAGGATAAGACTTTAAATGATATTGAGTTCCCCAAGGTTTTTCCTCAACTAATACACTAACTGGAAGTTTTAATTGAGTGTACTTACTGGTATAAGCAGCCAGATGTAAAATTTTAATAACCAATTCAGAATCGACTCCATGAGCCAAATAAAAATCAGTTGTGACTTGAGCTTCTAAAGCACCATTATTAGCATTAGATATCGGCTCATTCCAAATTTTGTTATGGGGAATAAATATCAGATTATCTTCAACAGTTTGTAAACGTATTCCCCGCAAATCATAAGTAATAATTTCGCCATAATTTTCTCCAATTTGAACTCTATCTCCTACTCGATAAGGAGTTTCAAATAGAGCTACTACTCCAGCAATTAGAGAACTAACATAATCTTTAAAAGCAAAACCTAAAGCTACAGCAATTGTTCCGGTTATAGCTAATAAATTTTCAGTCGAAAGTTTCAAGAAAAGACTCAATATATATATTGTGGAAGTCAATAAAATTAAGGCTTGTAGAAAAGGCTCTGATTGTTTGGCTGCTGCTCGAAATCTTAAAGGAACTCTTTCTGATAACCACTTACTCAAAAATTTAACGCTAATAAGAAATCCATAAGCAAGAGCTAAAGCAATTACTGTTTGTAGAATAGTCCGAAGATTTATATCTTTGATACCTATTCCATCTAATCCTGGCGCTACTGTAAGTAGATGAAAATGAAAAAAGAATGTTAATCCTAGATAGTTGAAAATCATTATACCTCTTGCAAAAAAATTAATTAGGGTTTGCTGAAAAAGTTTTTTAGTAGGGGTAGGAGACAACCCACCCCTCGCCCCTCCCCCTCCCAGGAGGGGAGAAATGGGAATGAGCGAGGAGGTAGGAGCTAAGTTTTGTCAGAGTGATTTTTCTGCCCAACTATGCGCCTAAAATACGCTCCTTTTTGGGCGTTTTAGACTGAAACAGGCGCACTGCAATTCGACCCCAAAAAGGCACTTGTCTTTATATGTCAATGCTTTTAGATTTAATCAGCAAGCCCTAATTAAATCAATTCAAGATATTAAATCAGCAATTTAATCTCCCCATTCCCTATTCCCTATTCCCTATTCCCTATTCTCTAATTTATGCAATAAATCTATTCTATTAAATCAGTAATAAAGTTATAGTTTTTTAAATGCTTACGCAGCTTTGGATAATATGTAGGATGAATAGTCAACAGATTATTCAAACGTTGAATTACTCCCATGCTTAATAATTTTTGAATTTGGAATTGAATTCTACTTTCAGACTCTCCCAAACTCAAGGCAAGGTGAGATAAATTAATTTCTTTGTGCAAAAGCATAGAAAATAAAAGATAGCGATCGCTACTGCTTAATTCTGGTAAATCTAATGATTTAATTTGATGATACTCTACTAAAATATTCTCTTTTTCTGTTTCTTGAGAATCAAGATTTTCCGTATTTATCATACTCAAAGATTTTAGCCATAATTGAGAAGCTGCTGAACTTAAACCTTGAGAAGTATGGGATAAATAATCAAAATATTCTTGCATTTTAGCAACTTGTTTTTCTTCATCTAGGTCATTTTTTTGAAACTCCATCTTAGTAAATACAGGAGTTAGCCATTCCATAAGTTCTTCTCCTGTCATAGTCGGTAATAATAGAGTTTTTTCAAAGTAAGAGTTAATATTATAAATATAATCAAGATACTGCCACGTTAAAGAATTACAACCAATTAACCAAAATCGAGAATTATCTTGAAAGATTCTATTTCTTAAAAACTCAATTCCATCCAAACCATGTATGTGTCGTAGAAAGCAAAATTCCAAACAAGTAATAACTATTAATTCCTGAAATTTGCCAGAATTACCATCAACATCTAACCTTGCAGACAGACCTAAATCATTTTGTAATTTGGAGACAATTTTCAGGAAATCTTTAGGTCTATTTGACCAGGATAATAATTTTATATCTTTGACACTTTCATGACTCCAATTAACTAAAGCTGTCTGGATAATTTGAGATAAAGGTTCTATAGAACTGCTGAGAATTACCAGTTCATTAGCTTCTGGATTTTCTTGCCATTGGCATAATGCTTCTTCTAAAGTAGATTGCAAAATTTTGACATATTTAGGATGACAAGGCAAAGCCTGAATTTGTTGATTTAAACCAGAAATAACATTTTTTGGGAGTTCATTAAATTCATTC
>NZ_JAAHGK010000629.1:0-4330 GCF_010672505.1 Okeania sp. SIO2B9
TATAATAGAAAGCTAGATAATTAGGGGTAGGTTCTAAATCTGGAGCATGATAATTTAAACTGGGGTCGATATCGTAACCCCGCGAAGGTTGAATACCAACAAAAATATTTCCTAGCTGAATACCTGGAATAGGAAAATTATCTATTTCTTTTACCTCACTATCTTTCTGAAATTCTGAAAAATTACTAGAAATATATTTTTCCAAAGATGGCGGAATTTTTGTGGAATTAATCTGTACATCAGTGGCAAAATTTTCGTCGTTTTCTTTTTTCTGATTATCTTTCTGAAATTCTGAAAAATTACTAGAAACATCTTTTTCTAAAGATGGCGGAATTTTTGTGGAATTAATCTGTACATCAGTGGCAAAATACGTGTTTGCCATGACAAAATCTCTGTCATTTATATTTCCCCATCTCTGAATAATTTTTTCTTGTACAACCTGTGGCAAACTAGCAAAATATGTTTCAAATTCTGCCAAGGATAAAGACTGGAAAACAGGACGTAATTCACGACTTTCCAAATCGTTTTTTACCCCCGAAGTTAGACATTTAATTAACTCATCCCCTGTTGCTGGAATATTTTCCAAATAATAACCAGCTTGTTGTAAAGCTTGAAGAATTTCTACACAACTAGCAGGAGTATCTAACCCGACTCCATTAGCAAGACGACCGTCACGATTAGGATAATTTGCTAATATTAATGCGATGCGACGTTGAGATGCTGGAGTTTGTCGTAACTTTATCCAATTAGCAGCTAATTCTGACACAAATTCAATCCTATCTTGAACCGGAAAATAACTAATTACATCTGTTTCTAAATCCGAATTCCAAGTTTGAACCGCCTTAAAAGAAATTGCCCGACTAATAATATTTCCATCTACTTCTGGCAGTGCAATATTCATTGCCACATCCCGTGGCGAAAGACCTTGAAACTGACTTTCCCACTGCTCAAAATTTCCACCACTAAAAATTACTTGTAAAACTGGAATGTCTAAATTTTTTCCCTGTCTTAGCAAGGGTGGGTTAGGAGATTTTTCCAGTGCAAAATCTTGATTATTCACAACAGAGACAGCAAAACTGGTCGTGTTTAACAATAATTGAATTGCTTCAGCATTTTCAGGTTGAAAATATTCCAATATTTCTCCCTGTACTTCTACATCTCTAGGAGAAGAAACAAAGACTGGTACAGGTTCTAAATTTTTTTCTATTAAAGCTTGGCAAAGAGCATCTATAGGAGCAACATTTCCAGATAGATAATGAGCGCGATAGAATAATATTCCGATTTTTGCTTTTGTGGTTTGCTCTTCTTTTTGCCAAGGATAAATTCCGACTCGCGACACTGGTATAGGTAAGGCAAAATCATAATCTTTTCCCAGACAAATATTAGCGATAAACTTGAGACCATTAACAAAATTATCTACCCCACCTTCTATTAAATATTGCCAGAATTGATTAACTAGAGAAATTGAAACATTAGAATGACTAATTAAATCTGGATCTGGGCGGTTATCTCCAGGAATTACTATTAGTTTTGCCCCTTCTTTTTCGATCGCTTCTAGCAAGACTTCCAAACCATAAGACCAATAGGAGCGCCCCCCTAAAAGTCGAACAATAATTACTTTTGCCTTAGATAAAATATCATCAGCATAAGTATCAATAGTTAACTGTTGTTGTAAGTGAAGTAAATTAGCAACTCGTAGTTGTGGAAAATCAAAAGGTAACTTATTAACTGCTGCTGCTAATGTTTGAATATCCGTATCTGCTGCTGTTAAAAATATTATTGGTGCGGGAGTTTGTTCGATAAAAATTACCCCTTCTGCTTGAGGGTTCCAACCACCAGGAGTAGCTGCTATTCGGTGCATATATTTGTATTGTTGAAAAAGCCTAATAATATTACCATAAACTTTCCTTCTTGTACCAAATAAAAAGGAAGAAGTTAAGCATTAAGCAGTCAGCTATCAGTTTTATTACCTTTAAAAGAGAAAAAAGCAATTTTATCTAAGCTTCAGAGTACGAATCTCAGGTTGAGAATGTAGTAGAAATTAAATGAATGCTTGCTTCATTCATGAGACATCTCCAATAATAAAAAATCAAATCAACTATAAAAAATTATTAACTAAACTGTATTGTTTTATAGTATTTTTTTTCAAAGCGGTATTATCTATTAATACTTAGACTAAATGATAAGCGCTTTAACTTCCGGAATTTTTGTTGTGATCGCTGTATATTTAATGTAATAGCAATTAAATTAAATTTAAAATTAGAGATGGAAATGATAGAAGTAAATTTGACAACTTGGAGAATATTCTCGATAGTATTATCAATATTTGTGGGAGTTGTGAGTGGCATGAGCGGTTATATATTTACTAAATATCAACTATCTCAAACTCCATCTATAACTATGGAAGTTCAAAAAAGTAATTCTCTAATATATTTAACAGGTACAGTTATAGAAAAACCTTGGAGTAAAACTACTGAATCTTGGATAGCAGGAGATGGTAATTATTATGTCTTAGATATAGGAGATTTAGAAATAGAAAAACGTTCTGCTGAAGAAGGTGTAATTCTGCATGTTTCAGAGGCGATCGCTTTTGAAAATTTTGCCGAATATGTCGGGAAAACAGTTGAAGCAAAAGGAGAATATGTTGATAGTAAACCATATCAACCGAAGAGTGCTTATGGGTCTTATCCAATGGGAATGGATGGCATACCTTTACCTAGAGGTGCAGGATTTAAAGTTTATGAAATTAAGGTGTTAAATGAATAGATATTAGTTGTTTGTCACAATGCAAAATGTGCCACTTCTAGTCTCTTCCCTCACCCAAGTCAGAAAAATTTCTAGCTTTTCCCCTCTACTATTTATTTGAGAGGAAAAAATTTGCCACCTCTAGTCTCTCCCTTTGCCCTAGTCAGAAAAATTCCTACCTTTTCCCTTCTACTATTTATCTGAGAGGAAAAAATTTGCTTGCTTGAGTTCTGTGTTAGGAGAAAGTTAGAGAAAATTTCTATATTTTTGACTCTACTATTTACTGGAGAGGAAAAAATTGTCACTTCTAGTCTCTCCCTTTGCCCTAGTCAGAAAAAATTCCTACCTTTTCCCTTCTACTATTTACTCTAGTATCTTCCCTCCCCCAAGTCAGAAAAATTCCTACCTTTTCCCCTCTACTATTTACTGCAGAGGGAAAAAATTACTACTTCTAGTCTTTCCCTTTACCCAAGTCAGAAAAATTTCTAGCCTTCCCCTCTACTATTTATTTGAGAGGCAAAAATTTACGACTTCAATGGTTTTCCTTCTTTCTTTGAACTAGAGATATGTGGTCTTGAAATCTTTCCCTGAAATATTTTTTCCAAAGCTTCATTTCTGATATTTTCTGATTCTTTTCCCCACTTCCATAAACTTTCATAGAAAAAGAACGATACTCCCGCAAAATTTCTCTTCCGCACTGCTTCTACTTGTTCTTCAATTGTCGTTATCGGAGTAGAATTATTTTTCAAACCACTCAAAATTCCAATGGCAAAAGGAATATTATTTTTAGCTAATTTAACCTCTGTTCGTTCCAACTCATTAATAAAACGTTTAATATCTGGACGATAAACTTGTAAAACAATTTCATCAATCCATTTTTCTGTTTCCCAAGTCAACCAGTCTTGCAAATAAGCAGGTAAAGCAAAGTGCAAAGGATTAGGAGATACAGAAATAATACAGTCTGGTTTTATCGCTTTTATTTCTTCAGAAACCCGCCCCATAAAATTATTAATTTTATCCGCTCGCCAACGCACCCAAAAAGTTTCTTGATAATTTTCAGAAGGGGATAAACCAGGAAGTTCTTTTTCATATAATTTGACTGTAAAATCGTCATAACCAAATTCGGCAGGTAAGCCAAAATGGTCGTCAAATTGAATCCCATCTATATCATATTTAGTCACAATTTCCATTACTAAATCTAAGATAAATTGTTGTACTTCTGGATGAAAGGGATTAAGCCAAACTCGCTGATATTCACCTTCCATTTTTATAGTAGTTCCATCTCTACGTTTGCTTAACCAATTAGGATGTAATCTTACTAATTCTGAATCTGCTGGTGCCATGAAACCAAATTCAAACCAAGGAATAATTGTTAAATTTTTTTCATGTGCTTCGTTAATAACTTCTTGTAAAAAATCTCGTCCTTGTAAACCAGGTGTAGGGTCTAAATATTTGCCAAATACTTGTTGAGCTACTTGACTAGGGTAGAGAGTATAACCTCCTTGCCAAACAGTAGAATATAGTGTGTTGAAGTTGAGATTTGCTAAACGATTTACAGCAACAAAAGCAGCAGTAAATCGTTTAG
>NZ_JAAHGK010000063.1:0-11759 GCF_010672505.1 Okeania sp. SIO2B9
GTATTTGTCACTTATCTATGAGTGATATCAAAATACCTGTAGTGGTTGAGTCTGTAGTTGAAGTGAGGATAGTACCTGCAACTGGCTGCGATGTAATTGAAGTTGTGTATGAAAAAACTGAACAACAACGGATAGAGTCTACATATGTAGCAGGAATAGATTTAGGGATTGATAGATTAGTTGCTCTAGCTACAAACAAGCCTGGTGTGAAACCTCTGCTTGTTAATGGGAAGCCACTAAAAAGCGTCAATCAGCTTTACAACAAGCGAAAAGCTAAATATCAAAGTGTTCTCAAGGGCCAGAAAAAAACTAGCCGTAAGATTGAAGCGTTAACCTATCACCGAAATCGTTTTGTGGAGAATTATCTGCATAACACCAGTAAATTAGTGGTTGAGTATTTAACTACAAATAATATTGGTACTGTAGTCATAGGCAAAAATGATAATTGGAAACAAGGTGCAAACATCGGCAAAAAAAATAACCAAAATTTTACTCAAATACCACATTTTAAGCTAGTAAAACAGATAACTTATAAGTGTGTGTTAGCAGGAATTAAAGTGATTGAGACTGAAGAAAGTTACACCAGTAAAACTTCTGCACTTGACCTATAATTGCCCTGTCAGCATGAATTGTATGTAGGTAAACGAGTCAAACGTGGTTTATTCAGGAGTGCAACTGGTAAAGTGATTAATGCTGATATTAATGGTAGTCTTCAAATATAAGATAAGAAATTCCCAGGGGCATTTACTGCCGAGGGAATAGTGAGCTGTGCCGTACAGCCAGTATTGGTTAATCCAATACCAAGATATTAAGCTGTCACGATTTTCTACAGCTTAGTTCGTACGGTTATACATGACTCTAAAATTTTGTAGACAAAAGAAATGAGTGAATATCAATAATCAAAACCTAGCTAAACTACCTTGTGAACAAGGTCAACTTGTAGAAATAACTATCACAGACTTAACAGATAGCGGTGATGGAGTAGGTCGCTATGGTCAAAAAGTCATATTTGTGCCTGATACAGTTCCGGGCGATCGCCTAGTTGCCCGTCTAACAGTGGTCAAACCAAAATATGCTTATGGGAAATTACACCAACTCCTAGAAACGTCCAAATATCGTATAAAGCCTTATTGTATAGTTGCAGACAAATGCGGTGGTTGTCAATGGCAGCATATTAGTTATGAATATCAGCTTCAAGTTAAACAAAATCAAGTTATTCAAGCTTTAAAGAGAATAGGGGGGCTAACATTATCAGCAGTAGATCCAACTCTAGCATCTCCAGCAGCTTTTGGATATCGCAACAAAGCTACATATCCTTTAAGTATTTCTACTACAGGTCAAGTTAAAGCTGGCTATTATCAAAAAGGTAGCCATAAAGTGATTAATCTGAATCAATGTCCCATTCAAGACGAACGTTTGAACCCTTTACTCAAAGAAGTAAAACAGGATATTACTAGGCAAGGCTGGAAAATATATGATGAACAAAAACATACAGGTATTGTACGCCATTTATCTTTGAGGATAGGTAATAACACAGGGGAAATATTGTTGACTTTGGTTATAAATGGAGAGGAGGAAAAAACAAAAGAATTATTACCAGGTATCGAAGCTCAAGCACAAAAATGGCTAGAAAATTATTCTCGGTTAGTAGGTGTTTGTTTGAACTACAACTCCAAGGCAACAAATACTATTTTTGGTCAACAGACTGTTTGTGTTGCTGGTCGGTTGTATCTGTACGAAGAGTTTAGTGGTTTAAAATTTCAATTGACCCCCGATACTTTTTTCCAAGTAAATACAAAGACTGCGGAAAAATTAATGGAGGTAGTTATTCAAGAGTTGGCTTTGAACGGACGGGAGATTATTGTTGATGCTTATTGTGGTATCGGTACTTTCACTTTACCTATAGCAAAATATTTGCAGCAAGTGGGCGTTCCCGGTCGCGACTCTATGGAAATAGCAGGTGAGGAGTTGTTACAGGGGGCTAGGAAGGGCCTAGTCATTGGTATAGAAGTTCAACCGATGGCTATAAAACAGGCTCAGTTGAATGCTGAAACTAATCACTTGACAAATGTCATTTTTCATGATGGAAAAGTTGAAGATTTACTACCTGAGTTGCAAGTAAAGCCTGATGTAGTTTTGTTAGACCCGCCGAGAAAAGGTTGCGATCGCTCTGTTTTAGAAACTCTTTTAGAAATTCTACCTGAACGTATAGTTTATATTAGTTGTAAACCTCCTACCTTGGCTCGTGATTTGAAATTTTTATGTTCGACAGGTAAATATGAGTTGAGTAAAGTACAACCTGCAGACTTTTTTCCTCAAACTGCTCATGTCGAATGTGCTGCATTTTTAGTAAGAAAAAAGTCAAAATAAGTAAAGTAGTTTTGGCAATTTTCCTGTAATAAACTCGCTTTCAACTGAATAAATATTGATCGAAGGGGAGAATTATAGCGGTTTTCACAAAGGTAGACTACAAAACTTCTGCCTTCTGCCTTCTGCATAGCTGCCTTTCAGCCCAAAATCTCTGTATTCTATGTTCATGAAAACTGCTATAATTATACAGTTGATTTCATCAAGGGTGAGATACCCCCCCCGTGGGCAAGATTCTCACAGCACAAACCTTTTATCCCAGATTCCGCACGACAAAATGTAGTATGTAAAAGTTAGAAAACTTGAGTAATAGTAATATCATGTACTCAGTTGATTAATGGCGCGCTGGCGGTTGGCACTGCCTTTCTGTTTGCGAGAAACACGACGCTGATAGAATTTCATCCGTTTCTCACTCTTTCTGTAGAATCTGGGGTTCGGCTCTGTATTACCATCTGAATCGGTGTAGAATTCTTTTAAGCCCACATCTAAACCGACATTTCGTTTAGTGGGTAAGGTTTTAACATGAACATCTACACTGATACAAAACTGTCAATAATAACCATCAGCTCGTCTGACCAGTCTCACTCGCTTAATTTTCTCAACTGGATAGAATGCCAAGTCCCACGTCCCAATCAGTTTGAGTCTACCAATACCTTTTTTGTAGGTAAATTGAATATGTTTGGGGTCTAGCAATTTCCAGCCCGATGTCTTGTATTCAACAGAGCGGCTATGTTTCTTGAATCGTGGGTATCCCTTTTTCCCAGGGATATTTTTCTTGCAGTTGTCAAAAAACCTAGCAATAGCTGACCAACACCGTTCTACAGACGCCTGACAAGCATGGGAATTCAAATCTTGAACGAATGGGTACATCGAACGCATTTCGGTATTATAGGGATACAGTTCTTTTCTACCTAGTCCTCGACGATCCATCCAATAGCGAAGGCATGAATTTCTCACGAATTGAGCCGTCCGAATAGCCTCATCAACGGCTTGATATTGCTGAAGTTTTCTTTGACTTTGAATTCGTATACTATCATAGTTTTGACTCTAGCAAGTCTTGCGTATATTATTAGTATATCAGGTTCAATTTAATTTGTGCAACGCCGATTGAGGTTAACCGTCCTAGAAGGACGGGGCTTGAGACCCGCATCCAACTTGAGCTATCTATTTATTTCACCACATAACTATAACAATCTCAACTAAATTATATCAGAATAATTAACTACCCTAGATTCTCGATTATAATTCTAGTAAATCTATAAAAATAATTGAATACGATCCGGAAAGCTACTCTCTAGAATGGGAAAATAGAATGTAATTAAGGTCACAATAGAGGCACAAAAACATTAAAAATGATTAACTTTCAACCACAGCCGATAGAAGCAAAATTAAGTAAATATCAATTCATGCAACCATATTTTCCTATCTACATAGTTTTAGATAAAAATCTGCCATATTATCAGAATTTTGCTGCTTGGTTAGAAGCTAAAATTGTCACTCCTGATTTAACTACTTCTATCAATGAAACTTTGCCATTTTTGCTAGAAGCGTTGCAAATAACTTGGGAAAGTGAAGGCGATCCTCAACAAATTTACCCTCTAATTGTAGAAAATCTTGATTTATTAGAGCCTCATTTAATATACATTTTACGCAAGTGGGCGAAGCAAGTTTTTCCTAACATTTGTCAAAATAGGGCAACTACAACTGCTAGTGCATTAGTAAATTTTGGTCGGATTATTTGGGCACTACCGGATGGAGATTCTGATGTTAATTTAGAAATTGCTTTAGCTTGCTGCGAGTTAGCTTTAGAAGTACTTAATTTCAATTATTTTCCCTATGAATGGGCAATAGTTAATCACAATCTAGCTGTAATTTATCAAACTCGCTGTTATGGAAATTCTACCCATAATTTAATTAAGTCTTTTGAACATTATCTACAAGCAAAATTAGTGTTTCCAGAGCAAAATTTACCTCAACAATGGACTGATTTAAGTTAGTATTAGTAAGCTATTCAGTATTTAAACTATTGAGGTTAGCTACAGTATTAATTTATTTCCTAAGCCAACCACCCATTTGCACACCTACATTACTAGCAGGATGGTATTGCCTGTTACCTGTTCCCAGTTAAGTGTTCCCTACTAAATGCAAAAAGTCTATATCTTTTTCGGAGATGTCTTTTTAGTAACTATAATGGAACAGGACAAACAACATAAATTCCTCAAAAATCTAGAAAAATAAATTTTAGTGCGCAAGTTCTATCTAACAAACTTCTAATAATTCTGGTGTAAACATCATTAGACATCCTCAACGTAAAAATTCGATAATGCGAACGCATGGAGAACAGTCTGGTTGTTCAATGTTTTGAGATGTTTCCCAAGTTACAGCAATTTGATTATATGCGTATGTTTCCATATTTGATAATTTCAGAATTTAACTCTATAAATTTATAATTCATGTTTTTATTCTACTAAACCGGAAATCTCAAAAAATTTATAGCAATGAGCGCTCAGGTATTTACTATATCAAAGAGCAGTTCATTAATGGATAATGGATAATTGATAATTACCTCTGGTTAAAACCGCGCTTGATTGAATATAAGGAATATTGTCTTTCGTCATTGCGACGATAGGAAGCAACCTCCTCAACCACTGAGATTGCTTCCTTCCACTCCGTTCCAGTCGCTGCGGACGTGGGTATAGTAATTATCGGGATTTGATATGACTCCTGACTCCTACAAAATTATACTTTTATTCAGCAACACCCTGATAACTGATAACTGAAATGACACTTGTACTCAAGCTTTGAATGCTTGAGTACAACATGGGTTTGAGTTCCCGTTCTCAGTCAATAAGTATTCCTGGTGACAGCGATGAACTGCCACACAGGAATTGAGATTTCAACTCAACTTAAACTGCGAGAAAATCTGAACTGTCGAGATGAGCGGTATTAAACCAGGGCAACTTCGCCAACACTTCATTAGTCGAAGTCTCGATAATCTTGTTGCCAGAGAAGGACAAGTCATTGAAGGTTAAACCATCTGCTAATCCAATCTTATCGACTCCAGGTTGGAAAAATCGGATCGTATCCATACCTTCTCCACTAGCGATGACTATGGTATCTTGACCAAATCCTCCAACTATAGTATCTTCACCTAAGCCACCGTCTAGTAAGTCATTGCCAAAACCACCGAATAGCTTATCGTCACCGTCTCCACCTGTGAGGGTATCGTGGCCCCAACCACCAGAGAGAACATCGTGACCACCATCACCATCAATTTCGTCATCACCAGTCCAACCACCTAATTTATCGTTAGCAGAGCTGCCAAAGATTACGTCATCACTAGCTTTGGCGTTGATGCGATTGCCACTGACCAGATCCATCACAATCACATCAGGGTTAGGAGTACCTTGATTGTTAGCCAGAATTAATTCAAAGGTATCACTGATTGTACCACCGTTGCCATCATCAGCTGTGACGGTTATGGGAGTGATACTAGCAGAGTTACTGCTACCAGTTATAATTCCAGTATTAGTATCAATACTAAACCCACTTGGTAAGTTAGACGCGGAATAGGTAAGGGTGTCGTTGGTATCAACATCACTGAAGTAGACACTGGTATCAAAGGATAAGTTCTCGTTAGTAGAGATGATTTGGTCATCAATCTCTTGTGCTAAGACTGGTGCATCGTTGACACCATCAATGGTAACGGTGGCAGTGGCTGTATCCGTTTCACCGTTGCCGTCATCAATGGTATAGGTGAAAGTTTCAGTTGTACTTTCTCCAACACCTAGACTCTCAAATTGACCGTTAGGATCGTAGTCGAAAGTACCATCACTGTTAACAGTTAACAATGCGCCAGAAGTTAAAGTCACTTGAATGTCAACATCAGCAGCATTGCCGTTTACTTCGGTAACTGTAAGGGGATCGCTGTCAGGGTCGCTATCGTTAGTGAGGACGTTGCCACTGAGGAGGCTGTCTTCATCAGTTGTTACTGCATCGTCTACTGCATCCGGTGCAGCGTTACTATTCGTAATGGTAATCGTACCTAAAACATCATCGTTATCGGTAGCTGTTCCTGCATCATCCGCCGCGCTGTTGTTACTGTAAGTAACGTTAGAACCAGTAACGGTAGCTAGGGTAGTGGGCATTCCCTGGTTGTTGCCATTAGTATTAGTGGTGGACTGCATGATAAAAACCGCTCCGCCCAAGCCTAGACCATCGTTACCCCCAGTACCACCGGTAGCACTGTTATTGGTAAAACTGGTGTTATTGAAGCTTAACGAACCAGTGCGGACAAAGATGGCACCGCCGAAGCCAGCCCCACCACCACCATCACCCAATCCATCACCAGCGCCAAAGCCGCCGTCGCCGCCGTAGCTGCTGCCGCCGCCGTAGCCGCCGTCGCCACCGTCGCCCCCAAAAATGTCAATACTGAAGGCTAGCCCAGGTGAGCCGGCAATGCCGCCACCACCACCAAAGCCGCCGTCGCCACCGTCGCCACCAGCGCCGTTGTAGGTGTAGCCGTAGACGTAGCCGTCACCGCCGTCGCCACCTTCGCCGCCACCACCACCGAAGCCGCCGTCACCACCGTTACCACCGTTGCCGGCGAAGTAGTAGCCGGCAGTGTAGTCGGCGTAGGTGTAGCCGCCGTTGCCGCCGTTGCCGCCATTGCCACCGAAGCCGCCATTGCCACCGTCAGTGCCGTCACCAGCGTCGGCGAAGTTGCCGTAGCTACCTTCGCTACCATTGCTACCGTTGCTACCAATTAGTCCAATGCCACCACCAGTACCACTGGAACCAACACCACCGCTACCGCCTTGGGCTAGGTTATTAGTGAAATCGACATCGGTTAAGGTGACGGTGCCATCGGACATAAATAAGCCGCCGCCCATACCAGCGCCGCCGCCACCAGTGTCACTATCTCCGCCTTTGGCGACACCATTAGTAATGGTCAAATCGGAGATATCAACGGTTCCTGACTTGATAAACAAAGCCCGAACATCTCCTGCATTAGCTATCCCGTCATTATTGGCATCCCCACTCAGGGTATAGTTACCACCAACAATAGTGATATTGCTGTCAATGAGGGACTGCATGGTTCCTGTCAGGCGAACATCGTTTTGCAGGGTAATGGTATCATCTCCTGCCATTGTGTTAGCTTGAGCAATAGCATAACTGAGAGTACCTACCTGATTCCCAGTTCCGTCATCAGTAGTTTGGTTAACGATAAAATTTGCCATTGTTTTTTCTCCTTAATTTGAGTATGACTTATATCATGTCCGGATGATTAGTTATGATTAGGATATAGATGGAAGAGATATCTCAAACCCTTGCGATTGATTCCTTCCACTCCGTTCCACTCGCAATGACTTTACATGATATTACGCAAAAGCGAGGTAATTACGTCATTACGTTTTGCTGGCGCATAGCTTCCGCTAACGGCTGTCGCCGACATGTTTGCGGAGCATTCCGTCAGGAAAAAGCGCAGCTTTGCGTTAGCGCCAGCTTTGCTTTGCAATAGCAAGCGACAGCGTTTGCGGAGCATTCCGTCAGGAAAGTCATCGCAAAAACTCCGAGATTGCTTCCCTACACTGCGTTACGGTCGCAATGACAAATCAACCTGGAGTAAGTCCTGTTAATTTCATTGCAAGTGTTTACCAAAAATCATTGGGTCTAAAGTCCCGTCTTTTAAGACGGAGCAGAAATCTGTGTCTCAAAAACAACTTTTGATAATTTCCCCTCCTGGGAGGGGTTAGGGGTGGGTTGACTTCTAACTTCTGACTTCATTGACTTCTGGGGGGTTTGCTTGAGCCACAATCACATTAGCGAGACTGTTGCTGGGGTTTGTCCAAAAGGATAAACCATCGTATTTAGCAAACAAATCTGGGGGTAAAACCGTCTGTCGGGGTTGAAACTCCACTTTAGAGCGTACTGTATGTAAGCCTTTGGTATTCAGTCGATTATCAAACTCATCAGCTTGATACTCCACATTCTCAAAATCATGCTCGAAGGGTTCTTCCCCCAAAAACTGATAAATCAGGGACAGAGTTTTATCTGGAGCTTGGGCCAATATGTCATAATCCACTAGGAGTAATGAAGAACTATATTCGCTATAAAACGCTTCTTTGAGAGCGTTATAAGCAAATCCCACTAATCTTCCTCCCTGACTCAAAGCTTCCGTGCGAGTGTAAACCGTAGAACGTTCACCTGAATTGTTAAATAAGCGGGACACCTCAAAAGTATTTTTTCTGACTAACCTTTCCACACTATCCATAATCCAAGCCACATTGCGGACGCAGCAAATCACTTTAGAGTCAGGAAATAGGTCCTGAATTAAAGACAATTTGCTACACCAGAGACGGTTAGTATCAAAGATTACTTCTTTGTCCCCTTGTGCCTCATAAAATGTTGAAAAAATAGTTAAGGTTAATGCTCGTTTTTGTTCAGGTGTGATAAAGACCGAAAACTCATTGTTTTCGCTCATCGCTTCTAGTAGTCGGTTCACCAGACCCCCCACTGGACTAGACATCCCTGCATGAAACACAGGATTTTGGCGAAGTAAGGCTCCTAGTAAGGTGGAGCCAGATCGCGGTAGTCCTGAGATAAAATGGATTTTTTGTTTCATTCTCTACTTTTGGCTTTGGTTTGATAGGTGTTGAAAGCCAGAGTGAGATGGTGTTTGACCAGGCAGCCAGCAAATTCGGGAGATGTGGTAATCTCAAAACTAGAAGTTTGAGCAGTGGGTTTAGGGAATTTGAGTCACTACTGACAATTCAACAGATATTTAGGCATTTTCAGGAATTACGCATAAGGAATGAAATATCAACATTTGAGATTGCTTTCCTGACGGACTGCTCCGCAAACGCTGTCGCTTGCTATTGCAAAGCAAAGCTGGCGCTAACGCAAAGCTGCGCTTTTTCCTGACGGAATGCTCCGCAAACATGTCGGCGACAGCCGTTAGCGGAAGCTATGCGCCAGCAAAACGCAATGGCATAAATGCGTTATTTTGCGTAAGTCCTGATTTTATTTTACTGACGTAGTTAGGACACGCGCAAGATCAAATCAACGATGCAAAATTCAACAAAATCTATGACAGAGTTTGAGAATTTCTAAGTGTCCTAACCATGTTGCATTTGGATTATAATTCCACCCCCCCTAGTGTCAAGAGCATTTCGCCAATTGCATCAAATCTTTATGAAATTTTCATACTATTAATACATCTTAATGTTTAAGATTGCGATCGTTTATTTAATTAAAATTATTGAAAGGGGCGGGTTAATAATTAATACAGGGCTGACGCAAAGGCAATATATATGGATTGATCTAATTTCCTATTGTGAGGTACAGTGCTTTCGATCCCCCCTAACCCCCCTTGAGAAGGGGGGAACTGGAAGTCCCCCTTTTTAAGGGGGATTTAGGGGGATCGTTTCTAAATTCTCAATTCTAAATTCTCAATTCACTTTGGCTACTTATTAAACGAAAACTGAGCAAAACTTAATTCATTAACTTTATTCCAATTAAAAACTTGCTCTCGAAATTTTTTCCACTGTTGATAAACTTCGTTAAAACTCACAGAAAATAAATATAGCATTTCTCACCTTTTGTGAGTTACAGTGCTTTCGATCCCCCCTAACCCCCCTTGAGAAGGGGGGAACTAGAAGTCCCCCTTTTTAAGGGGGATTTAGGGGGATCGTTTCTAAATTCTCAATTCTAAATTCTCAATTCACTTTGGCTACTTATTAAACGAAAACTGAGCAAAACTTAATTCATTAACTTTATTCCAATTAAAAACTTGCTCTCGAAATTTTTTCCACTGTTGATAAACTTCGTTAAAACTCACAGAAAATAAATATAGCATTTCTCACCTTTTGTGAGTTACAGTGCTTTCGATCCCCCCTAACCCCCCTTGAGAAGGGGGGAACTAGAAGTTCCCATTTTTAAGGGGGATTTAGGGGGATCGTTTCTAAATTCTCAATTCACTTTGGGTACTTATTAAACGAAAACTGAGCAAAACTTAACTCATTCACTTTATTCCAATTAAAAACTTGCTCCCGAAATTTTTTCCACTTTTGATAAACTTCCTTAAAACTCCCATTTTTACTAGCATTTTCCTCATAAATCTGAAAAGCAGCCTTCTGAGCAGCTTGCATAATTTCTGGGCTAAAAGGTCTCAACTGAACACCCTTTTCAATCAATCTTGGCAACGCTTCACTATTCAAAACATCATATTGAGCCAACATATTCAAATTAGTTTCATAAGCAGCAGTCTGAAAAATTTCCTGATATTCCTTTGGCAACTTGTTCCAAGCATCTAAATTAATCAATAGATCTTCTGTCGCACCAGGTTCCCACCAACCAGGATAATAATAGTATTTTGCAGCCTTATATAAACCCAATTTCTCATCATCAGAAGGCCCACTAAATTCAGCAGCATCAATAGCTCCTCTTTCTAAAGCTAGATAAACTTCCCCACCAGGTAACACTTGAACATTTACTCCCAACTTACTCATCACATCCCCTCCCAAACCAGGAATACGCATTTTTAAACCATTGAGGTCAGCCAAAGTATTAATTTCCTCTCTAAACCAACCACCCATTTGCGCACCTGTGTTACCTGCAGGGAAGTTAATCACGTTAAAATCAGCATAAACTTTTTGTATAGCTTCTAAACCCCCTCCATGATATAACCAAGCATTCTGTTGTTGGGCAGTAAAACCAAATGGAACAGAAGTTGCAAAGACTAGGGCAGGATTTTTTCCTTTATAGTAATAACTAGAAGTATGACCACATTGTACGGTACCTTGTTGTACAGCATCTAAGACTTCCAACCCTCCGACTATTTCACCAGCTTGATAGGGAGTAATAGTAAATTTACCGTTGGTCATAACTGTGACGCGATCGCAAATCCTCTGTGCTCCACCAAACAAAGTATCCAGAGATTTCGGCCAACTCGTTGCCATTCTCCATTTTATCTGTTGGGGTTCGGTTTGACTCAATGCAGGTAAAGCAACTGCACTAGTAGTAGCAGCAGTAGCATAACTAATTAGGTTTCGACGTTTCATTATTTATTTATGTGTTATAGCAGGGAATAGGGAACAGTGGGAAAAACACTTCCTTTATGCGAATTCTCAATTCTCAATTCACTTATTTATTTATGTGTTATAGCAGGGAACAGGGAATAGGGAACAGTGGGAAAAACACTTCCTTTATGCGAATTCTCAATTCTCAATTCTCAATTCTCAATTCACTTTGGGTTATTGAAGGAAAACTGAGCAAAACTCAACTCATTAACTTTATTCCAATTAAAAACTTGCTCCCGAAATTTTTTCCACTGTTGATAAACTTCCTGAAAACTCCCATCTTTACTAGCATTTTCCTCATAAATTTCAAAA
>NZ_JAAHGK010000630.1:0-4323 GCF_010672505.1 Okeania sp. SIO2B9
TACGTACTCCTTAATCTGCAATCAAACCTGGGTCAATTGATTGCAGTAATGTGGCCACTAATTGATC
Source organism: Okeania sp. SIO2B9 (assembly GCF_010672505.1). Taxonomy (NCBI): domain Bacteria; kingdom Bacillati; phylum Cyanobacteriota; class Cyanophyceae; order Oscillatoriales; family Microcoleaceae; genus Okeania; species Okeania sp. SIO2B9. The sequence continues at coordinate 68 of NZ_JAAHGK010000630.1, forward strand.
TGATGATAGTTTTTGCCTCATAAATCATATTCTACAACACTAGCTGTACTTTTTCTTCTTCTTACCCCAATTTACTGAGCGGATACAAAAAAAACATATGGTGATCAAGAAACAGACGAACTAGAAACAGAAGAATTTATCTTTAAACTAAATCAAATGGACAAGAAAGATATTGTTTATGTAGATGAAGCTGGAATAGATAATAGGGAAGATTATACTTATGGTTATGGAGTTAAAGGAAAAAGAGTACCAGGTATGAAATCAGGAAAAAGAACTGAGAGAGTAAGTTGGATTGCAGCTATAAATCAAGAAAAAAAGTTTGCTCCTTTAACATTTGTAGGAAGTTGTAATCATGTATGGCATGAGAGCTGGTGGGAAAATTGTTTACTACCAAAATTACAACCAGGGCAAGTGATCATACTGGATAACGCAACGTTTCATAAATCAGTTGATATTGAAGAATTAGTGGCTAAGCAAGAGTGTGAAATCTGGTATTTACCACCTGACTCGCCAGATTTGAACAAGATAGAACGTTGGTGGGACGATATCGAGCGTAGTATAGAAAAAGCAAAGGTACTCCTGCCCGAAAACGCGAGCATCCTCCAGCGCACCCTTTATGCCCTCTTGATGGCCTTATACGAACTGGGCGGAGTCGATCCGAAACTGCGTTACGAGGGTCAAGAGCGTCTTGAGGAAATTCTCAAAGAGAAACTGGCGGCAGATAACCAGGAGGTGGATACAGAAACCCGCGCTAATCTTAACCAGGCCATCCAGGACTATAAAGAAGCCGAAAGCACAGTCCAGGGTAACCTAGACTCCGCCCCGGACGATATTGAAGTGCGGAATGTGGGGTAGAACAATCTTGGGAAGATTCTTCTGGCTACCTCTTCTATGATTATCATTCCTCCTGGATTCTGGATTCTGTTTGCGCAGCATTCCGTAGGAAATTCTGGCTTCTGCTCTGAAAAAAAGACTTTTTCAGCAAACCCTAATTATCAATTATCCATTATCCATTATCCATTATCAATTAATGAACTCCCTATTCTCAAGGAGATGTAGCAATACTTTTGATATTTGGTATAACAGAGCATGATAATTTAACTAGGGCTTGCTGATTAAATATAAAAGTACTTACAGATAAAGGTTTTAGCCTTTTTGGAGTCGAAAAAAGTGCCTGGTTTTCAGCTCTTCATGCTCAAAAAGCTAGTATTTTAGGCTCATAGTTGGGCAGAAAAATCAAAGGACAATTCTTACTCCTACCTCCTCGCTCATTCCCTTTTCTCCTGTCTTCCCCTCCTGGGAGGGGGAGGGGCGAGGGGTGGGTTGTCTCCTGTCTCCTGACTCGGTCCTCCTGACTCCTAAGAAATAGCCTAACTATTTTTCCGCATAGTTGATTGTAGAAATTAAACTTGTTGCTTTAGCTATATCTAGGGGCTTAGAAAATAAATAACCCTGACCATATTCACATTTTAACGCTTGTAGTTGAAGAACTTGTTCTGTAGTTTCTACTCCTTCAGCTACAACATTTATACCTAAATTGTGAGATAAAGTAATAATTGAACGGATAATTTCCGTAGGATCAATTGAACCCTCACTGATCATATTAGCAACACCTATTCTATTCACAAAAGAACGATCGATTTTCAAAGTACTCATCGGGAAACGGTGTAAATAACTTAAAGAAGAATATCCTGTACCAAAATCATCAATACATAACTCAATATTCCGCCCTCTTAACTGAGACATTTTTTCTGTAACAAACTCATAATTTTCTATTAAAGCACTTTCAGTAATTTCCAATTTTAAATTACTACCATCAAGCTGAGTTTCTAAGAGAATTTGGTCAATTTGTTCAATTAAATCTGCTTGAGCAAACTGTTTCACAGACAGATTAACACTCATTTTTAAAAGATAATTATTGGGAAATTCATTTTGCCATTGACGTAACTGCCGACAAGCTTCTCTCAATACCCACAAACCAAGATGTATTATTAACCCTGTTTCCTCAGCAACAGGAATAAATTCAGCAGGAGAAATTAAGCCTAATTGTGGATGTTGCCAACGTACTAGAGCTTCAAAACCAGTAATATTGTTTGTACTGAGGGACACAATAGGTTGATAGTTAAGCACAAATTGAGATAGATCGTTTTTGAGAGCGCTTTGTAAATTGTTCTCCAACTTTAAACGTTTGAGAATTTGAGTGTGCATAGAGGTACAAAAAATTTGATAACACCCTCTGCCCATATTTTTGGCGGATTGCATAGCTATTTCTGCATCTCGTAAAATATTTTCTGCTGACCCAATATTTGTGGAGTTGAGAGCAATACCAATACTAGCAGTAATAAATACTTCATTTCCTTCTAAAATAATTGGTGAAGTTAGTTGTTTGTGAATGCGATTAGCAATATAGGTAGCATCACTAATTCCTGAAATATATTCTAGCAAAATTACAAACTCATCTGCACCAAGACGAGCAACTGTATCTCCAGGAGAAACCAATGCTTTTAGTTGTTCGGCGATCGCGATAATCAGTTGATTTCCCATGCTATGACCAAAACTATCATTAATAACTTTAAATCGGTCAAGGTCTATAAATAGGACGGCAAAGGAAAAATTGTTTCGGCGTTCCGCATATTTAATTGTTTGCTCCAAACGATCCATAAACAGAGTACGATTAGGGAGATGGGTGAGTGGATCGTGTAGTGCATCATGTTTTAATTGTTCTTCAATTCGCTTACGTTGAGTAATATCATGACTATTAACAATAATACCTTCCACCGCTGGGTCGTGTAAAAGGTTAGTGACAACACCTTCAAAAAAGCACCAATAACCATTACTATGCTTAACTCGATACTCAATAGGTGGCTGACTAATACCAGGATTTTCAATTGCTTTGTTAAAAGTATGAGTGATGAGTGATAAATCGTCTATATGAATTAGATCGAAGATACCCTGACCAACAGTTTTTTCTGGTATATATCCCAAAACTCTTATTAGTGATGGACTAATATAACGAGAGATTCCCTCAGCATCAATAATCAAAATCAAATCGTTAGCATTTTCAATTAGGGCATGAAACCTCACTTCATTATTTTGTAAAGCTTGTTGTGCTTGTTTGCATTCTGTGATGTTACGGATCAGCGTCATCATACCTACAAGCTGCTGTTGACTGGCAATAACAGTTTCTTCTGCGTGCTTATATTGTGTAATGTCTGTATTTGTTACTATCATTTTGTTCGTTATTCCTTTTTCATTTTGAATAACAACTCCGCAACAAAAAAACCATCGGTAACTGCGATCTTTATGTTGCATCCTATGTTCGATTTCGTATTTTGGTGTCAGTCCTGCTAAGTGAGCATTTTTTGCTGCCATTACCTGTTCTCGATCTTCTGGATGCACCAATTGATGCCAATCATCCATTATGTTTCTAACTTCCCAATCTTCATAACCAAGCATTGCTTTCAATATAGGATCGACGTAAATTGCATTCGTTTGTAATTCCCATTCCCAAATTCCCACATGACTTGCTTCAATGGCAAGAGCATAACGTTCTTGACTTTTGCGTAGATGCTCCTCTACTTGCTTGCGTTGAGCAATTTCTATTTGTGCTTGTTGATATAGTTCAGCTTGATGAATAGCAATGGCGCAATGGTTAGCAATTGATTTCAATAGAGATAGTTCATCTTCTGTCCATTCTCTTTTTTGATCGCACTGACCTAGAATAATCCCACCTTGGTAAGTATCCTGATATAACAGCGGTGTAATCAAGACTGAAATCACTTGAAACTCGTCAATAAGATTTTTAACTTCTGAGTCTATAGTTGTATCAAATTTACTAATTTTTACTTGTTCTCCTCTAGTGAGTAATTCTGAATAATATTGATGAACATCGTAACAAAAACTAACTTGATTTTCACATTCAACTGTCGTGTTATTGAAGTGACAAATATTAATGTTTTTCTGATAGTCTAGCCTGACAATTATACAATGACTAACTTGCAAAACCTCATGTAACTGCTCAACAGTATTTTGCATGACTTCATCCAGTAATAAAGTATTACGCATTCCTTGAACAATGCGATTAATAATTGCTTCTTGTTGAGCTTGTTGTTGTAATTTGATAATGGTACGTTGCTGTTCTTTTTTCGATCTAAATTCAGCGATCGCTCGCTCTAAAATAATTGATAAACTTAATAATTTATCTTTAAAAATATAATTATCAATTGATAATTATATTTTTAAAGATAATTATTAAG
>NZ_JAAHGK010000631.1:0-4320 GCF_010672505.1 Okeania sp. SIO2B9
GTCCAAATATATAGTTAGTGATAGAGGCCTACGCTCAGAGTTTTATCTAAAATCTCATAACTAAGACGTTGGAGTTAAATCAAAATATATATTCAATAACTGAGACGTTTGAGTTGAATGAATAGTCAATTTAGGAGGCAATACCTAAAGCTCGATCTAAAATCTGATAACTCAATCGTGAAAACTATTTTCAGGTTTGCTTCTCTACCAGAATACACAGGATAAGCTAAAAGGCATTTAATTTTTATGTTCCCTATTATCTTTTTTCTGTCAGCTTTCCCAGAATTAGGGGTAAATCGTTTCAATGGGAAATAGTTTAACCACTACTTAAATCAATTCCTGTGATTAATTTTCTTAAAGTTCAGCCAATGCCTCATCTACCTTTTCCATCTTCCTTGTTACTTATTTCTGAGTTCAACAAATATCTGATACATCTGTTTTGCCAATTTTTTAGGATTCCACAAAGGCGCTAAATTATCTGGATTTTTTGACCTCTGCAAATGCTCCCGCACTGAATTTCTTAAACCTAAATCTTTACCTAATTTAATTCCCCATTCTGTATATTCTTCCCAACTGCAAGCTACTCCTATATCCAAATTTACATTTTGCAAAAATGAGTAACCCATTCTAGACAAATATTGTTCTCCAGCTCTAGTTATTATTGGTAAATTTGCCCATAAAGCTTCCAAATTATGAGTACCTCCATTGTAGGGATAAGAATCTAATAAAACATCTGCTATCTGATAAATTGCTCGATGTTCTTCTTCTGTTTGAGTTTGACCTAAAAAGATAATTCGATTAAAGTCTACCCCTAAATTTTCAGATTCTTGAAGATAGGTTTGATAAATTACATCTACATCTCCTTGACCTTTACGAATTAATATACTTTCTGGTGTATGTTGCAAAATTTTTAATTGAGCGCGTACCATTTCTGGATTAGTTTTTCGCCCCGGAGCTATACACAAATAAACCATTTTATCTGAATCAATTCCGAGAGTATTTCTAGTCGCATTTCTATCAACCGAACGACTATCAAACCCATCCACAGCTACAGATGTTTCTGGCAATCTAACTAATTTTTCTAGATAATGTTTTTCTCTTCCTTGAGGATGGGTATACCAGTCACATAAAAAGTAATTACTTTCAGAAATATAGGGCGCATCAAAACCTAACCAGGAAACACAAACTTGTGCTGGTTGTTCATGAATAATATGTACATTTACTGGCAATGTCATTGAATCTAAATCTACTATTACATCTAACTTGTCTTCTAATGTTTGTTCGACAATTTCTTCATAGGATGGGAACCCATTAGGATACTTTTTCGGCCAATAGGTTTTGACAGACATTTGTTCAAATTTTTGAGTAATATCATCTCGCTTCAACGAACCTGTAATATATAGATGAACGTGAGGTGTAATTTGAGATAGTTCTCGAATTAAGGCTTCGCTACACCAACCTACAGAATGACGACGAAAATGTTTGGAAAGGAATCCTATTTTCAGGGGTTGGGAATTAGAAATATGAGTTTTTGGAGTTGGATAGTTTTTGATTATATTTTGATAATATTGTTTGGCTATTAATTTGTAAAATTTAGCGTTTCCTTCTAAGTTATCCCGGAGGTGAGGTACGGCAAATAAGAAAATTTCATAGAGTAGTTTTATTTCTACTTCGCTGAAGGTTTCACAGTTTTGATAAGAAAATTTTTCTACTTGTGAAAGTTTGGAGTTTGCCATGTCACTTACTCCAGATTGAAAATAGGCGAATAAAAAGGCAGTACCTGAAAGAATAGGAGCTATTTCTCCACAAGAATTACAAAAATTATCGGCTGCTTTTCTAGCTTGGGCAAGTTTAGTTGTATGGCTGAGTAAATCGCATAATTGTTGATGTGCTTCAACAAATTGTGGTTTAAGTTCGATAGCTTTTTCAAACAAAGCGATCGCTTCTTCCATTTTTTCTTGTTTAATAATATGTCCGATGCGAGAATATACTTCTGCCCAGTTTGGTTTAAGTTCTAATGCTTGATGATATTTTTCTAGTGCTGATTTTAATAATCCTTTATTGGAAAGTGCTGTTCCTAAGTTGGCATAAGCATCATAGGAATTAGGATTATATTTAATGGCTATTTGATAATGATAAATTGCCCGATCGTAGTCTCCTTTTAACAAGAAATTATTAGCTAGTTTTTCATGTAAGTGTTTGAGTTCTGGATTAATATTTAATGCTTTCTGATAATATTTTGCTGCTGCTTCTCTATCTCCTTGTTTACCTAAAATATTAGCTAGATTACTATAAGCTTCGGTATAATCTGGTTTGAGATTAATAGCTCTTTGATAACTTCTAACTGCGTCGTTAATTCTACTCAGTTTAACTAGGGTATTGCCTAATTTAAAGTGAAAATCTGCCTCTACTATATCTGGTTGAATTTCTAATGCTTTTTCCCAAGATTCCAGAGCTTCATCAACTTTTCCTAAATATTGAAATAGTTTACCAATATTCCAATAAATACCAGGCAAATCTGGTTTTAAATAAACAGCCTTTTGATAATAAAACAGTGCTTGTTTATGTTGACCTAACTGCAAATAGACACTACCCACATTTCCATAAACTTCTGCAACTTCCGGTTCAATTTCTAATGCCAGATTATAAGCAGACAAAGCTGCTGCTAAATTATTTTGTCTGTAAAAAGCATTTCCTAAAGTTACATAACATGGAGCATAATCTGGTTGAATTTTTAAAGCTTCTTTACAGTGAGCGATTGCTACTGTTAAATCTCCTTGTCCGAGAGCAATATCGGCTTGATTTCTATAAGTTTCTGCTGCGGGATATTTTAAGAGTTTTTTGACAAATTCTGTTTCTGATTCTTGGTCTTTAAAGGTTTGACTTTGACTGAGTTTTTCCTGATTTTTTTTGACTTGGTTTAAACCGGGCAAATTATCGTTATTATTCTCAAAAGCTTCAAATTTTTGCTCTGGAATTAGATTTAAAGTAGTAGCTTGAATTTCATGGTCTTCATCAGATTCAATAATTTCTCGATTTGGATATACTGTGAATTTTTCCTGTTCTAGATATTGACTTGATTGATGCTGAATTACTGAATCAAGATATTTTTCTGTTTCTAATTCTTGGTGTTTAAAGGTTTTACCTTGAATGAATTTATCCTGATTTTTCTTGACTTGGTTTAAACCGGGGAAATTATCGGTATTATTCTCAAAAGCTTCAAATTTTTGCTCTATTGATTTATCTTTTTCTTTTGGGTTTAATACCCCACCGTCTACAGGGTATTTACAATTGGTTGAGGTTTGAGTCCCCATCCACTTTTTCCTTCTTCCTTTTTCCTTCTTCCTCTCTTGGTGCCCATTCCCTCCCTTGGTCAGCATTCCCTTACGACTGTTGTCGTCGCCGGATATGACCCCTTGCATCTGTCGCCGATGCGGGGTCGCACCGCTTCTTCCTTCTTCAACCTCAATTACTGAATCAATATATCTCTCTATATTATGATTATTTGCCAATGCAAAATCTTGCCATTCTGTGAATAAAATACCCAATTCTTGCTCAGTAATCTCAGGCTTTAGCAATCTATATAATTCAGCAAAAGCCTCTTGATAATTTGGTTTAATAGATAAAGATTTTTGATAATAATCAAGAGCAGCTTCAAAATCATTCTGGAGAGTAAAAACACCACCCAATTTAAAATAAACTTGAGGGTTTTCCGGTTCTAGTTGCTGAAAAATTTGATAACAAAAAATCGCCCGCTCAAATTCCCTTCTTTCAATAAATATATTTCCCAATATCAATCGAACAGATGGAATATTTGGATTAATCTCCAGCGCCCTTTCATAATTAAAAATTGCTAAATCCAACTGTCCCCGTCGATTATAAATACTGCCAAGATAAACATAAACTTCTGCCAAATTAGGTTGTAACTTTAACGCCTGAAAATAAGCATTAATTGCCTGTTCAAATTGATTTTTCTCTTGAAAAATATTTCCCAAAATTAAATACACAGAAGTCAACTGAGGTTGAACTTTAAGTACTTCTTTGCAACAAGCGATCGCTGCATCAAAATTACCTTGTAGCAAATATACCTCAGCTAACTTCTTGTAAGCTTCAACATAGTCTGGTTTAATAGTTAAAACTTTTTGATAAGCAACCATTGCTGTATAAAGTTGTCCAGAATCTTTAAGTTTATTGGCTGTCTTGAAATAATTTTCAGGTAACATTTTCATGGTAAACCCTTACAGGGGTAATACTTGAGACTGCACTTAATTTTTTGTTAATTCTTGGCAATAACTAGAATAAGTTCATCTAGTGCAGGAT
>NZ_JAAHGK010000632.1:0-4320 GCF_010672505.1 Okeania sp. SIO2B9
TACCTTGAGTACAAAAATGCTAGTACATTGTTCATTAAATACTCGTACACGCTACAAAAAATACTAGCACCTACTACCCCAAAATATATTTCAAACATCTATCTACATTCATTTTCAGTCTTTTGAGTACAAGCTTAATATATCTAATAAAGATTGACCGTTAAATATTGGTTAGTAGTTTACAAGGCACTTGATATAAAAATTGAAAAGCAAACGTCCTTGTCAAGCACGGAACCCCCTATTTAACCCATGACCACCTTACTAACTGGCAATACTTGTACATTACCTAATAAAACTAACACTTCTAATTCCAAAAAAAGTCAAGGTAACTTTAGGTCTCAATTCAAACTCAAAGCTAATACTGACACTGCTCAACAAAATCGACAACCAGAATCAGGTAGAGACCTTTCTTCTTCTCGTCGTCATAGATTTTGGTATAAATATTTTACCTTTCCAGAGCTAGAGACAGTCTTAACAGATTTTCAAATGATCTTTGAGCGAGACCCCGCAGCACGCAACTGGGTTGAAGTCTTATGTTGCTATCCTGGTTTGCACGCTCTAGTACTACATCGCCTCGCTCATTGGTTACATCTTCAGAACATTTCTCTAATTCCACGTTTAATTTCCCATCTTGGGCGGTTTTTAACTGGAATTGAAATTCACCCTGGAGCAACAATTGGACGAGGAGTATTTATCGATCATGGCATGGGAGTGGTGATTGGTGAAACTGCAATCATTGGAGAATATTCTTTAATTTATCAAGGTGTCACTCTTGGTGGTACAGGAAAAGAAATTGGCAAACGTCATCCCACTATTGGCAAGAATGTTGTAGTTGGTGCTGGTGCGAAGGTACTAGGTAATATAAATATCGGAGATAATGTTCGCATAGGTGCTGGTTCAATTGTATTGAATAATGTTCCTTCTGAATGCACAGTTGTCGGTATACCTGGTCGAATTGTTTCTAAATCTGGCGAACGAGTTGGACCTCTTGAACATGGACGGTTACCAGATACACAAGCTACTGTAACTCGCGCTTTACTTGACAGAATTGAGCAACTAGAACAAACAATTGCAAACTTTTATCAGCAACACTAAGGAATGACAACGATGTATAGCAATCATAATCCTAACCCTCAAGACTTGATTACAGTTGTGAATGTTTCTCAAATCGATCGTTGGTTCATTCATCAGCGCTTACAAGAACTAATGATTAATAGCTGGTGTTCCGCTAGCGGTGAGTTATTAGTCGAAATCAATAATTTCACTGATGCTCTTCTTGTCCACAGCATTGTTAAGCAATTTGTTGCCCCTCGCAAAGAGTTAGTGGACTGGTTAGAAAGATGCTGGCAGATGGAAGTTTTTCCTAAATACAACCATTGATTTAATGAACAATTCTCATTGGTAATAGATATGGAGTTACCTTCCTTATCTATTACCTGTAGTTTAATATTTTAAGGATAATAACTATGGAAGGCGATCGCAAAACAACTCTATTTATTAATTTTTTGCAGGAAGAATTAGCTATTTCTGCCGCAGCTATTTCTGTAGCACGGAAACACAGTGAAGCTTCTTGTGGACCTCTACCAATGATTCTCTGGAAGTTTGGTATGATTTCTCTCCAACAACTGCAACAAATTTTTGATTGGCATGAGTCTTACGATAGCAATACTTTCTGCTATGATCGACCAATTAGTTAAAAGATGAATTATAAAGTTTATCTAAATAAAAGCTTTCTCGTTGACAAACCCATGTTTAATAGTGATAAATACTTTTAGATTTTGCTTAAATGTAATTTTTACTATCCTAAAGAAAGAAGCAATAGCTACTTTTTCTTAAATAATTAATATGTCATAATCTCTAAAGAAATTATCACTATTCATTCCACCAAAAATAACGCTAAGATTTAGCTCAGTATTAGGGAGGCAGCTACATGAAATTAGATGAGGCGATCGAATTAGATGGACCACCAGTATTTGAATTGGAACAGAAAGTAAGAGTTCGCAAAATAATTCGTAATGATGGTACTTTCCCTGGAAAAAATCGAGGTGACATTCTTTTGGAAGGGGGAGAGGTCGGTTATATTTGTGGCATAGGCACCTTCTTACAAAAATTTTATATTTATTCCGTACATTTCATTAAAAAAGGAATGATTATAGGCTGTCGTAAAAATGAAATAGAAGTTGTAGAGGAAAATTAATGAAAGTAATCTTACGAAATAATGCAGCAGGAAATTTAGAAGTTTATGTTGCTAAAAAAGATTTGGAAGAAGAAGTTGTTTCACAAAAAATTGATGGAGATATTAAAGTTTTAACTTTAACAAATGGTTGGGAATTATCTATTCCTAAAGACCAACCAGAAAAACTACCTTTAACTATCGATGCTAAGAGATTAAACTAAAAGTTTCCTTTCCATAGTTACTCCTTATTGTACAGCCACCAAATGAGATTTATCTCTTGTTTGGTGGTTTTTTTGACCCCAATATATCTAATACCAAGCGTGATAAATGTTTGTTACAAATGGTAGGAACGTTGCATGCAATGTCCGTACGAAAGAAGGAAGAGGGAAGACCGAAGTTGGGGTAAATATTGAAAAAAAGGGAAAAAAGATAGAGATAACTATCTCAAATGAACTGGAGCAGCTATTTTTAAGAATATCTGATCGAGGTCTACCTTTATCTATCAAGACTTTGATATTTAATCAGCAAACCCTACTTAGGATAGCCAGTCATATCAACCCATCTAATATCCCTGTTATTATAGTGAATCTCAAGAATGTGTAACAATTTTTCACGTTGAAGTACAGTGTAAGCTTTTTTAAGTAAATTGTAGGCTTTCTCAGAATCTTCTTCACCACCCCAGTACCATAAAGATCGACCTACTTTAAAGGCAGGTATTACATTATCATCTGTACACTCATCAAGTAGCACTTTATATCTTTCATTGCTAAGTTTACGATAAACCTTTGATGATTCATTTCTGCGGAACTTTTCAGGTACACAAAGTCCCAAACCAGTATCTGATGAAACGGTCTCTAACTGTACTTAAATCCCACATTCCTTCTTCAGGATAGTTTTGTAAAAAATCAGCTAATTGAAAGATTGAAACTGGAAATTCCAAATCATAATACTCTTTTAGTAAGCTTTTAATATCTGCAAACTTTTCCATCAGTTATTTACTGTTTTAATATAATCTATCTATATTGTAGTAAAAATTTATCAATTTGGTATTATACCGTGTCCTCTTTTTTCTTGCTTATTCCTTCTTTTTTCCCTCCTGACTCCTCCCCCCCCTCCAAAAAACTTTTTCAGCAAACCCTAATTACTGAAAAGTGAATAGTAAACTAATTCCTACTACTGCAACTAATACTCCTAAAATTGACCTAATGCTTATTTTTTCTCCCATTTGAGCAGCAATGGGAATTATAAATATTGGGCTGGTAGCTAAGAGGGTTTGAGCAATACCTGCGGGAGAAAATTTTAGGGAAGTTTGCTGTAGCCAAATACCTAAATAAGTGCTGCTAAAAGCTGTAATAAAAATTGCTCCTACAAGTTTCATTGACCAGTTAAATTTCTCTGATTTATCTTGTTTTATTTTCTGAAAAAATAACAATAAAACAACAATAGTTGTTCCTCCAATTAAACGAAATAATGTGCTTAATAAAGGATTAATATCTGAGGAAAGCAAAGCAAAACGGGAGATAACTGCACCACTAGAATTAGCTATTGCTGCTAATATTGCCCAGAGTATTCCTTGTTTGATATTAACATTACTAATTGCTGCACCGGGAGTTCTTTCTGAGATTACCCAAGCTACGCCTCCAACTGTAATTAAAATTCCACACCAAGCACCAAAAGTTAATTGTTCTCCTAAGAAAATTAAAGCTAATAAAGCTGTCATGGGAGGAGATAAAGTTTCCATGAGAAGAGTTCTTCTTGCACCCATATTTTTGAGGGCAGAAAAAAAGGCAGTATCTCCTAAACCAATACCAAGAATGCCACTAATCAGAAATAAATTAATAGTAGTTGAGTTGATTTCTGTCTGAAGTTTGTCACTAATAATTAAAGTTAGAAAAATCAGAGCGATCGCTATTAAACCTTTGAATAAATTTAATTTTAGGGGAGATATTTTTTGCCCAAGTAAGCTATAAGCAGCGGAGGATGCTGCCCATAAAAATGCACCGGTTAATGCTGCTAGTTCGCCTTGAAAATTAGTTATCCACAGTTCCATAATTTTTAGAAGGAAGAAGGAAGAAGGAAGAAGAAAGAAGAAAGAGGCAGGAAGGGTTTAAGAGTCAAGAAAAAAATTTAAATTTCCTACATAA
>NZ_JAAHGK010000633.1:0-4315 GCF_010672505.1 Okeania sp. SIO2B9
AGATATCTGTTTCGGTGGAGAAATTGAACCAGACCCATCCTATGATTTTCAGGATGATAAATAATTTCAAAAACAAAGATAATTCCAGTATGAATTCGGTCTTTAAATCTTAATTTCAGTAGTTAGTTTAAATATTACGCTAACTTTTTTTGTCCAAAGTCCAATAATTAAGTAGAGCTACTTATTAGAATTCAAAAAGAAAGATAAAATATAGCTTTTCTCACTACATTGAGAAATTATATCAAATCCGGTTAAACAGCCATAGAATGCTTAAGTTAGCAGGAGTCAGGAGTCAGGAGTCAGGAGTCAGGAGGAGAAAGAATTACAAAGATAAGCGTAGTTATGACCATTGAATAATTTTTTTATGTCCAATTAAACGGATTTGATATTATGTGTAATTAAAATAGGACTTGAGAGCAAATCTAATATCTAGGCTCCAAGAATTCTCCGTTAATAGAAGAGTTATTAGAGGTATCTTCAGGTAACCAACGACATTCTAATTTTCCTGCTTCTATTTGAGGTACTTTAATAGCAAACCCATTACCATCACCTACCAGAGAAAATCCAAAACCAACAGAAGTTCCTAGTAATACTAAAGCAACTGTTCTAAACATTTATATATCTCCACTAATATAAGTTTAATTACTTCTTATTTAAAACTACAAAGCTAAAATCAAAATTCCGCAACAATTATCGTTCTTAATATTAGCTATATAAATATTATTGGCAAGTTTATAACAGGCAACAGGCAACAGAAGACAAATAAACATAGGTGTAACTCATTAGGCTGAGAAACGCTATATCAATCTATTTCCTAACCAACCCATTTTTTGCTAATATTTAACTAGCTATCAGCTTTTAGCTATCAGCACTTCAGCTTTTAGAGCTAGAATTCAACAATTAATTATTAATTATTAATTATTACCTCTCCTTGAAAACGGATAGGATTGACTAATAATGAAAAATTTTTCTTCTCTTGGTCGATTGGATATGGCGAGAAGACCCGCTCTTGACAGAGCCGCTCCGAAGTACGCCATCCCACCCTATGGGAAGCTGCGCTAACGACCGCTTGTTTCTCCTTTAAAGGAGAGGCTTTAAACCTTAATTAGGGTTTGCTGAAAAAGTCTTATGGGTGAGGGTAGGAGACAGGAGACAGGAGACAGGAAACAGGAGACAGGAGACAGGAGACAGGAGACAGGAGACAGGAGGAACGGGGAATTTAGAGTAGGTAGGAGTAAGAATTATAAGAATGATTTCTCTGCCCAACTTTTGCCTAAAATACGCTCCTTTTTGAGCATGAAGAGCTGAAAACCAGGCACTTTTTTCGACCTCAAAAAGGCACTTGTCTTTATATGTCAATGCTTTTAGATTTAATCAGCAAGCCCTAATTATTCGGTAAAAAACCCCGTCTTATGAACGGCCGTGAAATCTCTTTTCCGTTCCGGAATGCTCCGCTCTCCTAGGGTGTCTCAAAAAGAATCTGCTGATTCCTGAGGAGCTTCTTTAACCACCGCTAATTTTAGCTTTGTAGCCCAATTTAGTTAAAATCTCCAGTAACTTTTGTTTATGTTCCCCCTGAATTTCAATTTCATTATCTTTCACAGTGCCACCCGCACCACATTGATTTTTAAGCTGTTTCAGTAAAGTTGTCAAAACTTCCTGGTTCGACTGAAACCCACTAATAATGGTAACTGTTTTTCCTTTGCGACCTTTGCGAGATGCTTGTACTTTTAAATTTTGTTGATTTGGAGGTAAGTTTGGTACTGCTCTTTCTGTTGCTGGGGAGGTAGCATTATTACCAAACTCTGAGTAAACTACGCGATCGCCTTTAGCATTCATATTAGAGGAATTATTTTTTGAACGACCCATAACTTTTAAGGAATATTATTTAGATTACTAAATCATAAGTATATCATGTATTAAGCTTAGTAGGATAAGTATTATAAAGCTTAGTTCAACAATAGGAAGGAATATAAATTTAACTAGGAAATTTGAGTAGCGATCGCCATTCAAGATTTATTTCCTCTATTTAACTAGCTATCAGTGCTTCAGCTTTTAGAGCTAGGGGTCAAAATCCCCGGTTCTTATAAGCTGGATGGTTGAGTCGGAGTTGAAATCTCCTTTTCGTTCCGGAATGCTCCGCTCTCCTAGGGTGTCTCAAAAAAAATCTGCTGATAGCTGAGGTGCTGACCGCTGAGGTGCTTCTTTAACAAAATCCATCCACAAACTGTCAAACGTGAAATACGGTTTGGCTAGAGTAGAAAAAACCGGATCGAAAAGTTCGGTCACTCTTAATACTGGAGTTGGAAAAAGTTGCTAATATGTAACTAAATACTAAACTCTATTAATTCTAGATAAGTACTATGAATAATCTTCCAAGTCATCCCTCTGAATATTCTGCCAATCAATCCAGTAGTGATAACGTATTATGGCAATATGTTCAATCTTTGAATCCAGAAACTGTAGCTCAACTTTCTAAACCAGAACCAGAAGTTGCTCAAATTATGGAACAAAATTTAAGAGGAATGTTGGGACATTTACCACCAGAGCATTTTGCCATGACTATAACTACTAGCAGAGAAAATCTTGGTCAAATGTTGGCTTCTGCGATGATGAGTGGTTACTTTTTACATCAAGCTAAACAAAGAATGGAACTTGACACATCTCTCCAAGACCTGCATTCTAGTTGAGATAGCTAAACATTTACTTGAGGTGATAAATTCTACAAACAATAGGATCAATGAAAGAGGATAGTTTGAAATCAAACGGTTAATCCAAAAAGTATTTCTGATAATTGTCCCAAAATTAGAATCATTGTACAAAATTAATATCCTCTTTCAACCACAAAATCAATGGAAATCAACTGAATTTATGACAGGTTATTAATTGTCTAAAAAAATAATTATGCTCAATCATTCTCAAGTTAAAAATCAGGAATTGACTAAAAAAATATGTTATTCAAACTTTATCTAAAATTATCCCAATTCCTACTAATTTAAAAATAGATGCTTTAATCGAAACTTTAGAGAAGCATTCTCATACTCGTCAATTAATTATTCTCCAAGATTTTCCAGACCTAGATGCACTTTCAGGAGCTTTGGCTTATAAGTTAATTGCCGAACAATATAATATTCAGTGTGATCTTGTTTATACTGGTACTCTGATATCATATCCGCTGGGGCGCGTTTGTGTAAACTCAAGGGTGAATATCTACAGGGAATTTAAGTTTTTTTATTGCCCTTAAGTATTCCTGCCTGTTCCCTGTTCCCTGTTCCCTGTTCCCTGTTCCCTGTTCCCTACCTTTGCTATACAATACCGATGCTACCGGACATGATATGAGTCATCAAGAAAATATTACACTTGTTAAATTGACTGGTTTGCCAGTCCAAAAGTAGACAGTAGAAACTTCTAAAAAAAAGGATTTATCTGTTTATCAAGGATGTGTTTTTATTGATAACCAAGGTACTACCAGTCAGCTCACTTCACTGGTGGTAAAAACTATTCCTGTAGTGGCTGTTATTGACCACCATAGTCTACAAGAAAACTTAAAGGCAGAGTTTGTAGATATTCGGCCTTCAATCAAAGCTACAGCTACTATCTTAACCCAATATATTCAAGCAGGATTACTAGAATTTGATAATAATACTATCGAACATATAAAATGTGCTACAGCTTTGATGCATGGCATCAGGTCTGATACAAATCAGTTATTACAAACAACAGATGAAGATTTTCTGGCGACGGCTTATTTAAGTCGTTTTTATGATGCAACGTTATTAAATGCGGTGCTACAATCTTCTAGGTCTCAACGGGTGATTGATATTATTGAAAGAGCTTTGTCTCATCGCTCTATATATATATAACAATGTTTCTATTTCTGGTGTTGGTTATCTTCGTGGTTTAGATCGAGATGCTATTCCTCAAGCTGCTGACTTTTTAATCACAGAAGAAAATGTTCATACTGCTGTTGTTTATGGTATTGTTCAAGATGAGGAAAAAGAACTAGAAGTAGTCACTGGATCTTTGCGAACTAATAAAATTACTCTAGATCCAGATGAGTTTATTAAAGAAGCTTTTGGAATGGATACCCAAGGACATTTTTTCGGTGGAGGGCGTTGCCAAGCAGGAGGTTTTGAAATTCCTATAGATTTTCTTTCTGGTTTTAATTTTAACAGTGAATATGCTCAAAAAAAATGGGATGTTTTTAATATTCAAGTTAAGCAAAAGCTTTTAAAATTAGTCAATCCTAACTAAATAGGCATCTCCGAAAGAGAGAGAGTAGGGAGTAGGGAGTAGGGAGTAGGGGGAAATAATA
>NZ_JAAHGK010000634.1:0-4313 GCF_010672505.1 Okeania sp. SIO2B9
TAATATAGTTAGCTGTAGCTAAGTCAAGATTGCCATCTCCATTGAATTCCCCTACTGCTATTGACAATGGGTTATCTCCCACTGCAAAATTAGTAGGAGCAGCAAAAGAGCCATCTCCATTTCCTAATAATACTGACACATCATCGGATAAAACATTAGCTGTAGCTAAGTCGAGATTGCCATCTCCATTGAACTCCCCTACTGCTATTGACAATGGGTTATCTCCCACCGCAAAATTAGTAGGAGCAGCAAAAGTGCCATCTCCATTTCCTAATAATACTGAGACATCATTGGATAAACCATTAGCCGTAGCTAAGTCAAGATTGCCATCTCCATTGAATTCCCCTACTGCTATTGACAATGGGTTATCTCCCACTGCAAAATTAGTAGGCTCGCTAAAGGAAACTGCAAACACCCCCGAATACTCCTGAATAACTTCTGGCAAAAACGCCAACCCATAATTAACTTGACCTATCTGAATTTCTAACTGCCAACTGCCACCTTTAGCAATATTTCCCACCCGATGCGCCGATGCTGCAATATTCGCTCCTGTTAACTCGTGGAGAGAATTGAGAAATTGGCGATCGCCACCGACATTACAGCCATAAAGCAAAATCTCCTCAACTGCCCATTCTTGCAGTAACCCTCTATATTGATAAATATTCTCCTGACTCACAGGAGTTTTACCCAAGTACAAAATACCATCAGCACCGTGACAAACTACATGAAGACTGGTAGCTAGTTCATCTGATAAAGCTCCTGTAATTTGTTCAATGCCATCTTTTCTCACATCCAGCACCACCACTTTTGTCTCTGGATAAGTTCCTGAAACCAACTGCTGATAATTATCCACACGGCGGTCAATAATTACTAACGTCTGTTTTGTTTTTTTTGGTGCAGTTATTTCCCTAACTGTTGTTGTGAAGTTTGTATCGTCTTTTCTCGTAAAAATCATTACTAATCCTCCCAAAAATGTAGTTATTTACTGGGCAGAGTAACTCAATTTTAGATTCTTAATTTTAGATAAATTATAGCATTCCGATTGTGGAGAAAGTTTGTCTTCGTTACATATATTCTCAAATTTCGCTCACTTCCCAACTTGATTAGAGAAAACTTCTTAAGGAAATTATTAATTTGAAGAAGGAGTCAGGAGTCAGGAGTCAGGAGAATGGGGTCGATGGGGATTCTCACCCCACCAACCGCATTTGCACCGTGTAGACGGTGGGGTATTAAACCCATAAGGGATAAAGATTAATATTAATCATTAATTATTGCTCTGCTGATTAAATCTAAAAGCATTGACATATTATAAAGACAAGTGTTTTTTTGGGAACGAAAAAAGTGCGCCTGTTTCAGTCAAAAACGCTCAAAAAGTCAGTATTTTAGGCGCATAGTTGGGCAGAACAATCTTGGGACAATTCTTATTTCTACCTCCTCGCTCATTCACATTTCTCCTATCTCCTGTTTCCTGTCTCTTACCCCTACTAAAATACTTTTTCAGCTAATCTCAATTATAGCATAAAAAAATCTGGAAAGCAAGACTGATTTAGCGTGAAAAACATTAAATTGTTCTGTAAATTTAGTTACAGGATTTGAGTCAGATTGAAAATATCATAATATTAAATTTTAATTAAATATCTAGCTTTTGTAGAGTTGAGGTCGATTATTGCTAATACAAAATCCGACTTATAATCCCCTCTAATTAAATACCTATAATCTTTTGAAATTAAGCTATATAGTCATTACAGAAAAGATATGTAATTTTAAGGATTGTCAGACCTATAGATTATAAGATTTTTTACCTTTTCAGAATAAAAATAGTTTAGTTAATTATGACAAACCGTAAAATCTGAAAAAAAAATTATGTTGTCTTGACTACATTACTTTTTCACTTTGATTAAAGAAAAAAAATGAGTATGTTTTGAGAAAAACTGTGAGAATTGATACGGTAAAAAATAGACAGATTTTATAAATTCAGTTAGAAAGTTGTAAGAAAAAATTGATGAAAATATTTGCCTGTAGTAACTCGTAAAATTTACATTTTTTTCAAGCATATCTACTTATCTACTGAAGGAGAAGACTATGTGGGAGTATCTACCACCATTAAACGATCATTACTTACCCTATCCAGATACAATACATCCCATCGTTGTCCACTTCGTAATAGCGATGGTATTATTTGCTTTTGTATGCGATCTTATTGGTTATTTTACTCGTAATTACCGTTTATATGAAGTAAGCTGGTGGAATATGTTTTTCGCCACAATTTCTATTTTTATCGCCATAATATTTGGTCAGTTTGAAGCTGGTCTGGCACAACCCTACGAAGTAGTCCAACCAGTCCTAAATTTACATACCTTGATTGGTTGGTCTCTATCAGGAATCATTGCTGCACTTACTGGTTGGCGGTATGTGATTCGTTCAAATAATACAGAAAAACTGCCGATGCCATATCTGGGATTGGGGTTGGTGCTAGTAGGTATAGTTTTCTTCCAGGTATATCTTGGGGATAAACTGGTTTGGGTATATGGGTTACATACAGTGCCAGTAGTAGAAGCGATCGAGGAGGGAATTTTACAATGAACCCAGAATTAATAGATAGTTTGAGTTCTCAATTAGGAGCAAATGGTCTCCCATACAGCATCCCAATTCATCCTAATTTAGTTCATCTGACTTTAGGTTTGTTTATTATGGGGATCGCCTTTGATATCGTGGGTATACTCTTTCCTCTACAAAAACCAGTCTTTAAACTTTTAGCAATATCCACTACTCGTTCTAATTTTTTTGATGTAGGTTGGTACAATATGCTAGCTTCATCAATAATTACATTTTTCACGGTAGCAGCAGGTTTTTATGAAATCATGCTAGCGAGACCATCCGCAGAGCTAAAAAGTGCCTGGGGGTTGGGAGCTATGGATACTATGCTCTGGCACGGTGTTGGTGGTGTGTTCCTGTTGGCCTTCATTGTGGGTATGACAATCTGGAGAGGATTTCAACGCTATATCTGGTCTAAGGACAAACTCCAACAAGTGCAGTGGAGCTATTTAGCAGTGGGTTTATTCATCATGTTTCTGATGTATGTTCACGGGACTCTGGGAGCACAGTTAGCTGCTGAATTTGGAGTACATAATACTGCTGATGCGTTGCTAAAAATAGGCGAAAATCCCAACCAAGTGCTTAAGTAGGGTTTGCGCTCAAAAGTCTTTTAGTAGGGGTAGGAGACAGGAGACAGGAGACAGGAGGAACGGGAAATTTATACGAGGTAGGATTCAACAATTAATAATTAATAATTAACAATTACCTCTCCTGTAATAGGATTGACGCTTAAGGAAATTTTTCTTTTTATCCCCTTTTCAGGGGAGGCTTTAAATCACAATTTTTCGGTAAGAATTGTAAGAATGATTTTTCTGCCCAACTATGCGCCTAAAATACAAGCCATGCATGAGCATCAAGAGCTGAAAACCAGGCACTTTTTTCGACCCCAAAAAGGCACTTGTCTTTATATGTTAATGCTTTTAGATTTCCCTAAGTAATTTAGTAGGGTATTTTGATATGAAAATCAGGACTATTTTGACATTGGGAGCGATCGCTCTCGTTTTAACTGCTGTTAGTATTTGGGTTGGACGACTATCCTATTCATGGTTACCACCTCAAGCAGCAGCAGAATCTATATTAATTGATGACCTATTTAGTTTTCTCGTCACCCTTGGTACATTCATCTTTCTGGGGGTAACTGGAACTCTAATGTATTCAGTTCTATTCCAACGTGCTGCTAAATATGACTACAGCGACGGACCCCACATTGAAGGCAACGTCACCCTAGAAGTTGTCTGGACAGCAATTCCTATTTTTCTCGTATTTTGGATTGCTGCTTATAGCTACAATATTTACCAACAAATGGGAATTCAGGGACCGATGGAATTAGTACATCTGCATACACCATTAGAAATGGAATCAGCAATTGCAGACCCACTAAAACCTGTAACTGAACCTGTAGAAGAAATTGAAGTTATTGCCAAACAATGGTCTTGGGTATTTAGATATCCAGAAAATGGCGTTACTAGCACTGAACTACATTTACCAGCAAATAAGCGAGTACGGGTAGCATTAAATTCAGAAGATGTGCTGCATGGATTTTATATTCCAGCATTCCGACTGAAGCAAGACATTATTCCCAACCATTCAATAAATTTTGAATTTACTCCCATTCGTGTTGGGAAATATAGTCTAACTGACTCCCAATATAGCGGTACATATTTTGCCACTATGCAAGCAGATGTAGTTCAGTGCTAGTAACGCCATTTTCTGGATAT
>NZ_JAAHGK010000635.1:0-4312 GCF_010672505.1 Okeania sp. SIO2B9
TAATTTAGTTAATTTTTACATTCCATTAATCCCAGAACATGAATTCTTTTACTTTGACAACTCTTGAAGGTTATTATTTCTGATTGTTCTTGCCATCCGTCAGGAATATCTGTCTTCAAAGAAAATCTACTTTCATCTAAATATCTTAAGTCTATTTCTGCTGTAAAAAATCTAAGAATATATAAAAACTCTGAAACTTTTACCTTTATGCCATGTTCCCTTTTCCCTAAATTAAAAGATCTTTTTACCCGCAACTGAAATAAAATTGTTATAGCTCTGTCTCTTACTTGAGGAAATTTACTTTGCAAACTATTCTTTCTCAAAGTTTTTTCGTCTCAGTATTTAATTCTCTAATAAAATTGCTGTGATCTATAAAAAACGAGCATTACCGATTTACTGGCAAATTTTGCTCCAAAAAGGCTCGACTAATTTCAGGGAACAAAAAGCACTTATTCAATCAGTTTTAGGTTGATAGAAAAAATATAAACTGGTAGTTATTGGAGACCGATAATTTCATGGTATAGAGTGATATCACTGGCTAAAAATTAGGTCTAAGACTCAAAAAATAAATTTTATATTTAGACAAAAACAAAATACTAACTATAGAAAAAATCGTCAAAAATACCAGCCTTTGAGTGATTTGCCTGTAACTCCTGGAACCCAAATATTTTTCAGTAACATTAATCTCACTAAATACAAAGGTTTCGGTAAATTTAATTTGGCTGCATATTGGAAAATCAAATATAATCATCAACTAGAAAAGCGAGTGCGTAATTCCGAGGTCTCCTCGGAATGAAAGACGCACTCAAGACAGGAACCTTGGTATTTACTAACAAATCTTGAAAGTTTAGATGAAGTTATCAAAATTTATCGGTCGAGAATGGGTATTGAGGCGATGTTTAAAGATGGTAAAACAGGGGGATATAATCTAGAAGGAAGTCGAGCTAATAAACAACCCTTGACCAATTTGATTTTACTAATAGCTATTGCTTACACAGCTTGATCTTACCATGGTAATTGTATCAAAAAGTCAGGAGATCAAAGATATATTTGTCGATCAAAAGAACCAGGACGAAAAGACAGAAGACATAACAACTTTTGGGTAGGTATGTATGGTGATTTGTGGGTGATCACTGGGGAATATTTATTCGATATTGTCCCAGATATGATGAATTTTAGTCCCCAGAAAAAGACCGGACATAAAATAAGACATCCTAAAAGCAAGATTAAAACAAAAAACTTGATGTTATCTAGCAAAAAGCCCCTATCAGCAATGGAGCAGGACTTGCACTGTCTCCTAGAGCAGCGTCGGGAGGATGCCAATGGCATTCTGTAGTAAAATGTGAAAGTAGATTATTATTTGATGTAATCGAAAAAAAATTTATGAGTGAAACACAAAATAATCAACAGTCTTCGACCCCAGTTGTAAATTCTGAAGTTACGGTTTCAAGTCAACATGAACATCCTACAAGAACACCGCCTTGGGGTACAGTCACAATGTTGGAAGAAGGTCCACGTTACAAAATTAATCGTATAGAGGTCAAACCAAAACATCATATTACGACCCAAATGCACTATCATCGTAGTGAACATTGGATTGTGGTTTCTGGTACTGCTAAAGTTGTGTTTGATGGTACAGAACATTTGCTCCTGCAAAAACAATCAACTTATGTTCCACCAAACACAGCACATCGTGTAGAAAATCCTGGTACAATTCCTCTAGTAATGATTGAAATTCAAAATGGGGAATATCTTGGGGAAGATGATATTACTCGTTTTCCAGAAGCTGATACAGAAGTATCTTCAACATAATTTTAGCTAGGCGATCGCTCATAGCAGTTTTCACTAAGAAAAGCAGAAAACAGAGGTTATTTAGTCCACTCCGGCATTAAACAAAAAACTGTAGTACTGCTCGCGTAATGGTAGAGGGAGTAGGGGAGATTAGGGGAATAGGGGAGACCTAGAGTGGAAAAAACTATGAGTAGGAAAGAAACCAAAATACATCTTCTTTCTTGATCATCGGAGCTGACATCATCAGGTAATTTGTCCCAAGTTCAATCCATACCATTATGGTTGTAGGACTGCCTAAAAAACAGCTATATTTTTGAAATATCTATCCATAGACCATATTATAGCAGTTTTCATTAACATAGAATACAGAGATTTTTACTTAAAGGCAGAAGGCACTTATGCTGAGGGCAGAAGTTCTGTAACCTACCTTTGTGAAGACTGCTATAATTAATTATATAATAATGTGTTAAACTTTGTTAGCGCACGATAACTGGACTGAGAAACCTAAAAATGGGTGAGGATACTAAAAAAAGTTGGCATTGGTGAATTAGTGTATGATATTAATCTTAATTACTTAAGAGTCAGAACTCAGAACTCAGGAGGGAAGAAAGAATAAGAAAGAGGAATAGAGGGAGAAAGTTTTTTGACCCCTAATGATCTGGAAATGATATCATACTTCAAATCACCAACGCCAAAAAGTTATATTACACACCATTAGGGTCTACCTGGAAAGTTATGTGTATCAGTTTAATCACTTAATACCATTATCCGGACTTATATCATGTCCGATAGCATCGTTTGTGTATAGAATTAAGTTTCAATTAAAAGAAACTCTTTCCTACGGAATGCTACGCAAACAGCATAGCTGCCTTCTACCCTCTGTCTTCCTTCCACCAAAGTATAAGTATTCAAAAGTATTCAAGCGGACATGATATTACGCAAAAGACAAAATTATACACTATTTGTAGGGGTTAACGACCGTTAATTCCTACTATATGTGGTGGTATGCGTAAGCCCTGATGATAAAAAACTTTCTTCTTTATCTTCCTTCTTTTTTTCTCTTGTACGTCGCCCTACCCATGCCTCCCCTACTGACTCCTAACTCCTGACTCCTACCCTCACTCATAAGACTTTTTCAGCAAACCCTATTTAATATCAACCTCTGGTAAAATTGTGAGTATATAAAGCACTACGTGGCAAAACACGCTGTACTTCTTCAACTGTAGTTATTCCTTGAGTTACCTTTTCAACAGCAGCAGTTTGGAAAGAAACAAAACCATTTTGCTTCAAATAACGCTGTAATTGAGTCATAGTACCTTCATAAATCAACTCACGAACCCGATCATCTACATCCAATAATTCTACAATTGCTTCTCTACCAGAATAACCAGAATGGAAACAATTAGAGCAACCACGACCAATACGCCATTTTCCCTGAATTTCATGTTTTATACTCGGAGTAACAGCAGATATAGTTTGCCCCCCATTGCCATTATTCAAAGCAGAAGCATAAGCAGATAGACTTTTGCTAACAGCCAAACTCATAGAAGGTAATATTTGCGGTTGCTCTAAACCCAATATTTGTAGATCGGCATTTGTGGGAGTATAAGCTTCTCCACAATGGGGGCAAATTTTTCGCACTAATCTTTGTGCAACAATACCCAATAGCGCATCACTCATCAAAGCAGGGTCAAGACCAATATCCTTTAACCGAGGAATTGCACCTATAGCATCATTAGTATGAAGAGTAGTCAAGACTAAGTGACCAGTCAATGCAGCTCTTACTGCTGTATCCGCTGTCTCGCGATCGCGTATTTCTCCCATCATAATAATATCGGGGTCTTGACGCAAAATTGCCCGTAGACCAGCGGCAAAAGTCATTCCTGCTCTTTCATTTACCTGAGTTTGAGTAATTCCGGGCAATACATATTCTACTGGGTCTTCAACAGTAACTACATTAACGTGTTCTGTTGCCACTGATAACAAACTGGTGTATAGAGTGCTTGTTTTCCCAGAACCAGTCGGTCCTGTAAAAATAATCATTCCCTGTGGTTGATGCAACCAACTTTTGTATACACTCAAACTCCGCTCAGAAAATCCCAATTTATCCAAACTAGAAAAAGGATTTTTGGAAGTTAGTAACCTAATCACAGCTTTTTCCCCTCCGACACAGGGAAGGGTACTGACTCGTAAATCTATTCCTATATTAGAATCATCCTCTCCTACATATTGTTCGCTAATTCTCCCATCTTGAGGACATCTACTTTCAGCGATATCCATATCACACATCACCTTAATAGCAACCACTACTCGACGACCAATATCTGCTGGTAGGGTGGTAATATTTCTGAGGATGCCATCAATACGGTAACGTACTCGTAAACCATCTCCAGTCGGTTCAAGATGGATGTCACTAGCACGGTTACGCAAAGCGCCGGAAATAATTGTTTTTATTCGACCAATTTGGTCTGCTGCTTGGGAGAGATATAATTCTGTGGTGGCGCAGACATCTTCTTCTTCT
>NZ_JAAHGK010000636.1:0-4311 GCF_010672505.1 Okeania sp. SIO2B9
TATCATTTTCTTTGTGGGTTTAATACCCCACCGTCAACGGGGGTGTTCACGCATTACTTGGGGGAGCGAATCCCCATGTAATTTTCCTCCTGTCTCCTGTCTCCTGTCTCCTGTCTCCTTCTTCAAAGCACTACGCAAATAGGTTATATAGTGTCCGGATTATCAGTGATAACAAAAACTTTATCCTTTTGAACCTTTCTTTCCCTTCTGCCTCTCTTGGTGCGCATTCCCTCTCTTGGTCAGCATTCCCTTGCGACTGGCGTCATCGCGGGGTCTGACCGCTTGCGTCTGTCGCCGACGCGGGATCGCACCGCTTCTGCCCTCTGCCTTCTGCTTTTAAGGCAAAATCTCTGTATTTGATGTTAATGAAAACTGCTATAAATTATCGAGATGTACTGACTAAATTTTATCGTTAGAAGAGTAGAAAAAAAAGATGAATTACTGCCTTAAAGAAAATTGCAAAAATCCTAATTCTCCACCAGAAGCTAGAATTTGTCTACCTTGTGGTTCTATGTTACTTTTAAAAGACCGCTATAGAGCCATTAAAATGATTGGTCAAGGAGGTTTCAGCAAAACTTATTTAGCAGTAGATCAAGACAAACCTTCTAAACCACCATGTATAATTAAACAATTTTATTTTATCTCACAAAATGAAGTAGATATAAAAAGAGGGATCGCTTTGTTTGAAAAAGAAGCAGAAAAATTAGATACTTTAGGAAAACATCCCCAAATAGCTGAATTATTAGCAAATTTACATGATGATTATTGTCAATATTTAGTCCAAGAATTTATACCTGGAAAAAACTTAGCTCAAGTTTTAGAAACAGAAGGAATATTTTCCGAATATCAAATTCGAGAACTATTAAATAGTCTGCTGCCAGTGCTAGAATTTATTCACTCCCACAACATTATTCATCAAGATATTAAACCTGAAAATATAATTCGTCGTTTACCATCAAATTCTGCTTATCAAGCAGGAATAAAAGGTCAATTTGTATTAGTAGATTTTGATGTAGCAAAACAGTTAACTGGAACTCCAATATTTAAACCAGGCACAATATTATGTACTCCCGAATATGTAGCTCCAGAACAACTAAAAGGTAGAGCAAATTTTGCCAGCGACCTATACAGTTTAGGCGTAACCTGTATCAATTTACTGACCAATATTTCTCCATTTAAACTATTTGATACTGGGGAAAATAAATGGGTATGGCGAGATTATTTAATCGATAATCCGATTAGCAAAGAATTGGGAAATATTCTCGATAAATTAATTACTGCAGCTACAAACAAACGTTATAAATCTGCTACAGATGTCTTAAAAGATTTGAAGTACGGGAAATTACCACCCCCACCTACACAATCTTTACTCCAATTTTCATTCCCAAAAATTTCTCTCAAAGATACAAATTATGTACCAGGATTACATCTTTATTCTTGGGGAAAACCTCAAACTATTTCCGGTCATTTAAGTTCAGTTTCATCAGTTGCTATTAGCCCAGATAATCAAATGATTGCTAGTGGTAGTTTTGACCGTACAATTAAATTATGGAAATTATCTACAGGAGAATTATTAGACTCTTTTATAGCTTCTAATATAGTTTTATCAATTGCTTTTAATCCTAAAAGTAATATCCTAGCTATTGGTAATGTTGGTGGAATTATTAATATTTGGGATTTAGCTACAGGTACCATAAGTTGCAGTTTATCCAGACATTCTAATTCTATTGTTTCAATGCCAGTAGTATTTAGCCCAAATGGAGATTTTATTGCCAGTGGCAGTGACAACCGGACTATTAAAATTTGGCATCAAAAAACTTGTCAACTTTTGTACAGCATCAAAAATTCTCGTGGCATTAATGTAGTTGCTTTTAGCCCCGATGGTAAAATTCTAGCTAGTGGTAGTAGTGACAATGTAATTAAATTATGGGAAGTAGAAACAGGTAATTTGATAGATAAATTAATCGGACATAGTAGAGATATTAATACAATTACTTTTAGTCCTGATGGTAAAATTTTAGTCAGTGGTAGTAGTGATAAAACAATTAAATTATGGTCTGTAGAAACAGGTAAATTAATCAAAACAATTACTGGGCATTCAGATTTAGTTAGGTCTGTAATTTGTTTAGATAAAAAAACAATAATTAGTGGCAGTGCAGATAAAACTATTAAGATTTGGCAGATGGAAACTGGAGAAGTTATTAAGACTTTGAACGGCCATACTAAGGATGTAAATTCTGTGGCAATTAGCGGTTATGATAATACAATTGTGAGTGGAAGTAGTTACAATACTGTCAAAATTTGGTGTTGTGAATAAAAGGGTAAGTCAGTGCTTTAAGTAAGGCTTACTTAATACATTTGAAACTTTGATTGATCGTGGTTTAGAGAACTATTAAAACTGCTAAAATTAGGAGACATACCCTACCTAATATTTTCAATATTTTCAGGTACGTCTTCCAGTAAAATAAAAAATAGTCGTTTGATAATGTGGAATTAATTGCCAAATAAAGCTTTGAGGTGCATACTTATACAAAAATAAATTATGAAGTTTTGATGAAGCTAGATTTGATAGTACAACTAGGAAGTTTAGGAGTGATAAAATAACTGGATTTTTGGGAAAAGATCAAGTAAAATAATTTAATATTGTGTAATCTAGCTGCGAGCGTAGTTGAAGGAAAAGTTAGGACATATCAAAAGTAAAACTTAGACAACGCCAAATTTTTCCCCTTTCCTTCTGCTATACTTTAGAGTTGAGCCTGAAACTGTTTCAAATCTCCCGGCGCAACTGTACCGTATTCTGTCATAATTCCTGCAATTAATTCCGCAGGGGTAACATCAAATGCTGGATTATAAAATTCTACTCCTTGCGGACAAATGCGTGTTTCTCCTACTTGATATATTTCCACTGCATCTCTCTGTTCAATTGGTATTTGACTACCATCAGATATTTTGAAGTCTATTGTTGATAAAGGTGCTGCCACAAAAAAGGGAATATTATGTGCCTTCGCAACAATAGCTAAACTATAAGTACCAATTTTATTAGCAGTATCTCCGTTAGCAGCAATTCTATCAGCTCCAACTACTACAGCATGAATTAAACCTTGTTTCATACAGTGAGCAGCCATATTATCGCTTATTAAAGTAACAGGAATACCTTCTTGCACGCATTCCCAAGTCGTGAGTTTTGCACCTTGGAGACGGGGACGAGTTTCATCCGCATAGACTTTCCCTAGTCTACCCCCTCCCCACGCTGAACTAAAGACATTTAAGACTGCAGTACCCGCCAAAGCACCAGCATTACAGTGAGTTAAAATGTTTAATTTTTCTGGAGAAGTCGGTAAAACTTCTATTGCGCGATCGCCAATATTTTTACAAGTTTGTAAATTGTCTGCTTGAATATTTTTAGCAGTTTCTAATAAAGCCGTTTGAATTTCTTCTACAGAGCTATTCGTTTCATTTGCTACTTTCAACATTCGTTCAATTGCCCAAAATAAATTAACAGCAGTTGGGCGAGTTTGTCGTAACATTACAGCCACTTCTTCTAACTGTTTTAAGAACTCATTTCTATCAGTTATAGAAATTTCTTTTGCCCCTAAATACATTCCATAAGCCGCTGATACACCAATAGCTGGTGCCCCACGAACTATCATTGTTTTAATAGCTCTTGCCATCTCCGTAGAGTTATTAATTTCTACAGTTTTATATTCTCCTGGTAGGCAAGTTTGGTCGATTAATACAACACGGTCATTTTGCCAAATAATCGGATTAACCTCTGTAATTTTAGACATCATAATTTTTCCCCATGTATCATAGATAATATCCAATTCAAATAAATAGTAGGTTGGGTTAAGCCACAGCGCAATCCAACAATTATAGTAATTTTAAATAGACATCTCCAATATTGAAGAAGGAGACAGGAGACAGGAGACAGGAGACAGGAGGAAAATTACTTATGGATTCTCACCCCAAGTAATTTTGAACACCGTGTAGACGGTGGGGTATTAAACCCACAAAGAAAATGATAAAAAATAAAATTAATTATCCCACAGAAATTATCAATTCTTTCCCCCTACTAATCCTTACCAAAAATTGTGGTTTAAAGCCTCCCCTTTGAAGGGCATAATAAAGAAAAATTTTCATGATTAGTCAATCCTATCCGTTTTAAAGGAGAGGTAATAATTAATTATTAATTATTAATTGTTGAATCCCTCTTTTGGAGGAGATGTCTAATTCTTCCTACCAAAATAATGAGTTAATAACTCATAGCTGATAGCTGATAGCTGACCGCTGAATGCTTGTACTTGTTGCCAA
>NZ_JAAHGK010000637.1:0-4308 GCF_010672505.1 Okeania sp. SIO2B9
TCATTTAGAACCAGTGGGAATAAAAGTAGGCAACTATATTGTTGATTTGAATCCTTTAGATAAATTTATTCAGCCAATTGAGCGCAGATATTTAGAACAAGTAGCTGAATAAATTTATCTAAAGGATTCAAATCAACAATATAGTTGCCTACTTTTATTCCCACTGGTTCTAAATGTTTTCCCTGGATTTCTTGATGTAATAACCCTCTATTTTTTAAGGTATTTATTAACCAAAGTACATCACTTTTATCTTGAATTTCTTTACTTTTTTCTCGATCTGTGATACTCCCTGCAACAGTATCTTTAGAAAAAGAAATCATAGAAATTAACTGAAATAAATCACTATGTTTAATCAAAGATTGGCTTTGTTTTCGATTGGGTTTTGCTCCTAAACCAATTCGGTCTATTAATTTTGCTAAAGCAGGGACAGGTATAGCGCTATTTGTGTCACTAATATCTGGAGCTATTAACAAAGAATGCTGATTTAAAATAGTAGTTATACTAGGATGAATTTGATGGAAAATTCTTTCTACTTTTTCTACCTCGCGAGCATCAGCATATTTTCTGAGTTTGTCTTGCCATCCATTTTCACTCAGGAATTCTAGCAGCACAATATATTTACAGCCTAAACTATGACCAACCCAAAAATATTTTGATTTGTCAGTATAGATATTATTTTTATAACCTAATTTTTCAGCAAGTTCTGGCATAGCTTTTGCTAAAATACTTTGTTCTTTTAATAAACTAATAGCAATAGGCCAATGTTGGAAACTAAAGCGGAAAGGTAAAGCAATAATGCTATATCCTTTAGCATACATTTGACTTAAGAAATAGCGATAAAAAATCGTTGGGAAACTACCAAAAAAAGCTCCGCCGATAAATTGGATAATTCCACGAGGTTGAGGGTGAAGTGCGACCCAACTGAAAGAAAGTGGTGTAAATTTTAAATTCATAGTTTTATAGTAGGGAACAGGGAACAGGGAACAGGGAACAGAGCGTATTTGCGTAGCGCTATAAATAACGACGGAGGAGTCAGAAATCAGGTAGGGGACTGTCGGATAGGCGAAGTACAGGAGGGAAGAAGAGGACTTACGCATAACCACCATCTCTTGGTGCGCGTTCCCTTGCGTCTGACGCCGACGCGGGGTCGCACCGCTATCTAGTAGGGGCGAATGGCAATTTATCCCTACAAATGGCGTATAATTTGATATTTTGCGTAAGTCCTGGAAGAAGAAGGAGGAGGAGAAGAAAGTTTTTTCTGAACGCTATTAACGGACATAACATTACTTATCCTTTCAGCAGCAATGTAGCTATACCAATTCACTTTAAAGATGTCACAAATAGTTTCAAACTTTAAATGTTAAATAACTTCCGTAAATTACTGTAGTATCAAAGTTCTGAGTTGATAAAATCTTTCTTTTGACTTTTAACTTTTAACTTTTGACTTATAACTTGCGTGAAACGGTCTTTCCCGATGCCAATAATCTAGCTATGGCATTACTAATAGGTTGATTTGTTTCTTGCTGATAATATGTAAATCCTGGAGAAGGATTAACCTCAAAACAGTACCACTCACCTTCTGGAGTTTCTCGCAAATCTATGCCAGCTAAAGATAATTCCATTTCTGCCGCCATTACTCTACATTTATTTTCTATATCTTCCGGTAAACGATAACTAAAAATTTCAGGAGCATTGGTAACTCCCGCGTAACGATAATCATCTGCAGCAGAACTAATAGCACAGGCAAATACATCTCCACCCACTACATGAACCCGATAATCCCTACCCGGTATATATTGCTGAAATTGAGTTGGACAAGAAACAACATTATCTAAACGTTCCGCGCGCTCCGGTCGTAACTGAGAAACCTTACTGCGGGTACTACTGACAGATTTGTAAATCACACTGCCATGGTCTTGCCAAAACTCATGCACCGCATTGGGAGTCGTAGTAACTAAAGTGTCAGGGACTTGAAACCCAAACTTACGAATTTGCTGTAATTGATACGGTTTAGAATTATTCGCTGCCATTGCTGAAAAACGATTCAAAACTAAGGCAGAAGTCATCTCTACCCATGACAACAAAGCATTATCTACTGCCGTCGCGTGTTGCCAAGCATAACTCTCAGGTCCTGCTTCCATGATTTCCGGGAGTTTGTAAGAGTCGTGGGGACGCAAATAAACTCCTGTGACTGCATTCAAGTCTATTTTGTCAGTAGGAGTGCAGATTTCCCCTGTAATTTTTTCCCCTACAGAAAGCTTAACTTCGGTTTCAATAATTTCTCGTTGGTTGAGCAGTACATGAGGTATACCTAAATTTTGCAATTCTTTCTGTACTGCTGCTAAGGGTGAATCTCCAGGTAATCCCCACAACAGAATTAACATTTTTTTTCCTCGTTAAAAAAGCGGTCATTTCAGTTATCAGTTATCAGTTATCAGCACCTCTAGCTGTTTGTGCAGCATGACCTAGTGCAATAAGCGTAGGTTTGGTTGACGTAGGTTAGCGCCAGCTTATCCGCTAGGATAAACCCAACCAGAATCAGGATTTGTTGGGTGTCACTTCGTTCTACCCAACCTACATTTTTAGACGTGTCATTCTACTACTAATAGCGTTCATGCGTAAGTCCTAAAAAAGTTAAAAGTAAGACAAAGCAAGGTTTTTCCTCCTGCCTTCTGCCTCCTGCCTTCTGCCTTCTTCTATAAAATACTCCAGAATGGCAGTAGCGATCGCTGGTTGAGAAATATCTGTCCACAAATTAGCATCAATAAATTCTGCATTAGCATCAGCTTGACTAAATTGAACAGTCAATAACTCAACTCCAGCAGCATCAGCAAGAGTTATTGCCTGATTTGCTAAGGTGGGGTCAACTTCACCAATACAACGTTTACCAATAACAGTTACTGTTGCTGAATTTTCTGGAATTACCTCTGGCAAACTTTCCTTCCCTAAAGCAATATGTTGATGCAGAGGACGCACAGACATCCCCACTTGAGCAGCAGCATAAATCCATTGGGGCGATCGCCAATTCGATCCAAGTAGACAAGTTGGTGTCGGTCGGTTGAGCATTGGGCATTTTAGTGTATTTAACCAGGAAACCAAAAATGCTGTCATTTCAGCAGCTACATAAGAGCGATCGTTGGGAACAATATGAAAAAGTTCCTCTGGAAAAACTACAGGGAGGCGAGTTAACACACCTGTTATTTGTGCAACTTCTATAATTTTTCCTCCCACTACCGCCGTAGAATTTTTCGCATTTCCCAGATGGTGTCGCCACCCAACCACTGATAAATCTTCAGGGGTTAGTAGCGTTACACCATCACTTACCGAATGTTCAACAAAAGACCGAGCAGACTTGTCATAGCTATTGGCAATAACAACAAGCACTACTCTACTCCTTTTTATCCGTTGTTAACAGCAGTTTCACCAACAACAGGGCGCTCTTGAGAAGATATGAACGCTTCTTGTGTTGCTAGTTGAAATAGACTACCTCCATTAGGAGTTGGTAGAGCATAAACCAGTTGGTCAAAGTCAGCACGACGAGGTCGATTATTATTGACAAATGTGCCTCGGTGTTCGGGAGTTAGTAGCAAATTAAAATTACCAGCAGGAGCGCGCAAAAAGATTTCCACAAATCCACGAATTTCGACTTCATCTACCTGTGGATCGAGAGTAGTAATATCTGGCTGTAAAATCACTAATCCTGTATCGTGGGCAGCTATTCCTACATCAAGAGTGAATTTACGAGGGTCTGGGGTGGGAATTAAATTGCCAAATACGTTAGCACCTGCTACATCACGAATAGTAATAGTATCAGCTACATTTAAATTAGGTGTTGTCGCTGTAAATTGGAGTCGAAGCCTCAAGTCAGTGTTATTAGGATTAGCAATAGTTAAAAAGTAACCTTGGAGAACTTGACGGTCAGAATTAGGAATATTTCCCGGAGTAGGAGTGATCTTTTTTAAGAGTAGTTCAAAAGTTGAAACTAGCATTATTTATCCTCAACAAAAAGTAGTGTTGGTTATCAATCATATTTGATAACTTTGATTTTTTTTGGTGTTTTTTGTTCACCTGTATCTACCTTAGCCTGATAATTATTAACTGTGTAGGACAAAAACCTAAAAGTGATTTACATTTTTCTATCGGTAAGGCGATCACGTTGCCAACGTGCCAAAATTTCTGCAGCAAGACGACGAATAGGCCGAGATGGTTGCCTTCTTTGTGCTGCCCATTTGTCTACTGTATCTCTAGCCACTCCTAACATTAAAGCTAAGGAATCTCTGGTTAATCCTTCTCTAATATAAAGTAATA
>NZ_JAAHGK010000638.1:0-4305 GCF_010672505.1 Okeania sp. SIO2B9
TATCAGACTCATAACATTTACTTAATAAGCAACTTTAAGACCTTTAATGGAACCACCAATTGAAAGAATACGACTTTCTCAAACAGCTAAAGATCAGTTAACTAAGCTGAAACGTAATACCAAAATAGACCAATGGAATATTCTTTGTCGTTGGGCATTTTGTTGCTCTTTAGCAGAATCAAGCATTCCCTCTCTAGTACCAACCCCTGCTGATAGTAATTTAGAATTAACATGGAGAATTTTCGGTGGAGAATTTTCTGACATCTTTTTATTAGCTCTAAAGCAACGTTGTTATAATGATCGAATAGCCATAGAAAGAGAAACTTTGGCCACTCAGTTTCGTCTACACTTGCATCGAGGTATTGGATATTTAGCTGGTAACCCAAATATCAAAAGGATAGAAGACTTAATTGCAACTGTGATTCCTTCTCTCGACTAAATTTTAACTCTAAACATTTAATGTTTAGGTATCTCTTGTTATGTAGAGTAAATATAATTTATGTAACTAAATTGTTACATCAAATTGTAAATAAATAATAGAAGAAGTTGAGTCAATACAAGTAATAAACTAAGTTAATAGTATAGAAGCATTCTTATCCTAAAGTTGGAGGTACAACAGCTAGGTAGGTTAAATATTGGAACAATAAAAAGGAGATATGCAATGATTCATGCTAACTCTAAAAAGAAATATCTAAATGTCATGGAAGATATGGTAGCACAGGAAGTAAATCGCCAAATTACCTTATTACCTCAAAAGTTAGCGAAATATATTAAGCGAGTTGATGTAGAAACTTATGCGCTGAATCGTCTCCCACCCTTATATGCTTCTAGTCAGGAAGGCTGGAAGTTTCAAACAAAAAAAGCACAAGAAGATTATAGAAAGGAGATTGTGGTGGTCGTACGTCATGCTTTTGCAGCAGTACAAAGAGACTTGTTGAAAAGCTCAACTCCTCTATTTACAGAGGAAACCAAAAAAGTATCCTCCTTAGTAACAAAAGCAGGAGGATCTACGGCAGAAAATAAAGAAAGCAGTAAAAATTATAATTGGAAGCATAGTCAGTACTATCACTTAGGGAGTTCTAGAAGATAAGTAGGGTTTGCGTATGGAAAGTCTTTTGGTAGAGGTAGGAGTCAGGAAGACCTCCTCAGAAGTCAGGAGAAATGGGAATTATAGAGGGGGTCGTCGGAAAAATTGTCCCTTGATTTTTCTGCCATAATCGTCCCAAAATACTAGCTTTATGCAGCTCTTTCCACCGAAAAGCTTATACTTTTTTAGACAAAAAAATGCTACAACCTTATATCTGTCAATGCTTTGATATTTAATCAGCAAGCCCTAAGTATATTGTGAAATGGCTATTACCAACTTAACCATTAGCCATTTAGCCAATTTTTTTCTTAAATTTTTCTCGCAAGATCGAGATAGATAGCTAAAACATTCTTACTTCTGCTATAATAAAGGGAAAAAATGTCCTACTGGCCCTTGACCAAGACCAATTTCTAAAGCATACTCCAAAGCATTTGTGACATAATCCTTCGCCAATTTAACTGCAGAAAATAAATCTTTCCCTTGAGCTAAATTAGCAGCGATAGCTGCCGAGAGAGTACAACCAGTGCCATGAGTATTATTAGTCTCCACCGTAGCAGTCCTTAAAATTTCAAACTGCGCTCCATCAAACCAAACATCTACTCCTAGTAACTCATTCTTCATGGCTCCCCCCTTGACTAAAACTGTTTTTGCTCCTAGCCTGTGAATTTCCTGAGCAGCCATCTGCATATCATCTAGGTTATTAATCTCTAAACCCGTAAAAATCTCTGCCTCATAAATGTTAGGAGTAACAATAGTCGCCTTAGGCAGCAAAACATTCTGTATAGCTTCCACAGCCAAATCATCAATCAACTGAACACCTGCACGGGAGACCATCACTGGGTCTATTACTAATTTATTTAAATTTAAAGCTTCTATCTCTTCAGCTACGGCCAAGATAATTTCCTGACTCAATAACATTCCGGTCTTAGTTGCTTGTACGCCTATATCCGTAACAACAACTTGAATTTGTGCTTTTACCGCTTCTGGGGACAAAGCGTCAACCCTATTTACTCCCAAAGTATTTTGAGCAGTAATACAAGTCAAAGCACTCGTACCATGAACACAATGAAAAGCAAAAGTACGCAGGTCTGCCTGAATACCCGCTCCACCACCACTATCAGATCCAGCAATAGTCAAAGCAACAGGAATACTTGATGCCTTTAAATTATTCATATTATCAAATTTAGTAGTCAGTAGTCAATAGTCTGTAGTTACTTTTAAATAAATAGAACTTATGCACAAATACTGCATAACATTTATAAACTATAGTTAAACCTATAGTGCCACACTATATAAACGTGTTAACCACTAAAGAATGCCTAAATTTACCTCTAACTAAACTACTATTAACTTAATCAACTTCTTTAAATTGCACTGCCGTGCAAGGCCAACAAATTTGATATAACAATTAATAGAATTGACCTGGATGTCAATATCAAGAAAATTCCCTTGCTTTAACCATCTATCTATTAGTAGGTGGAGTCCGTCGCCTTTGCAGAAAATCAGGAATATCCAATCCTGGTAATTTTTTCTGCTTCTCAGTGCTTTGAGTTGGAGTTGGAGTTGGAGTTGGTATCGACCTTCTTGGCTGTGCTATTTCCTGGGTAGGATTCATTTGTGCTTCTCCACTAAAACCAGTTGCTATGACAGTAATTTTGATTTCTCCCTGCAATTTCTCATCAATTACAGCCCCAAAAATAATATTGGCATTAGGATCGACAACTTCATAGATAGTCTCAGCAGCAGTATTAACTTCATGTAACGTTAAATCAGTTCCGCCAGTAATATTAAAGACCACCCCTCTAGCTCCTTCCACAGAAGATTCCAGTAAAGGAGAAGAAATGGCCATATTTGCTGCTTCTCTTGCCCTAGACTTCCCAGACCCCATACCAATTCCCATCAACGCCGAACCTGCATCTGCCATCACTGCTCGTACATCGGCAAAGTCAACGTTCACCAACCCAGGCACAGTAATAATATCTGAAATTCCCTGTATACCTTGACGTAATATATCATCTGCAATTCTAAAAGCTTCCTGTACGGGAGTTTGTTCATTAATTACAGATAGCAAACGATTATTGGGAATTACGATTAAAGTATCAACTCTACTTTGTAAAGCAGCAACTCCTTCATCAGCTTGAGTAATTCGACGTCTTCCCTCGAAAGTGAAGGGACGCGTCACAATACCCACTGTCAGAGATCCTGCTTCTTTAGCAATTTCAGCTATAACGGGTGCTGCACCAGTACCAGTGCCACCTCCCATTCCAGCAGTAATAAATACTAAATCGGGGTGGTCTAAAGCATTAGCTATTTCATCCCTAGATTCTTCAGCCGCTTTTTGGCCAATAGCCGGATTACCCCCTGCCCCCAAACCTCTTGTGAGTTTTTGTCCAAGTTGTAAGCGTTTAGGAGCATTGGACAGGGTTAGAGCTTGGGCATCTGTATTAACTGTCCAGAATTCTATACCAGAAACCTCACTAGCAATCATTCGGTTAACAGCATTGCCGCCACCCCCTCCAACACCTATTACTTTAATTTTTGCTGTATTACTTGGCACAATATCATCACTCCTAGATTCTTCCTTTGGGGTGGCTTTGGGGTCATAATTTTGTTCTCCATAAAGTCCCGAGCTATTGCGAAAGGGATTAGAGACATTTTTTGGTAATGGAAAATTTCCTTGTCCTTGGGATTGGGGACTTTCACTGTTGACCCCTTGTTGATTATTCACTATCATTTTTGGGGATGGTAGATATATAGTATTTTTGACTTTTAATTTAATTTATACCTTATTACCAGAATAGCTCTTAGCATAGGTTAATTAGTCATATTCTAAAGTATGGTGAAGTTATCTCTCGTTAAAATCGGAGATAATAACGGGAGCTTCTCAAACAAAGAAGTTTCTTGCTCCTGCTGGCGCAACGCTGCACGAACACAGGTTGATTAACGTCTTACGCCTCCACAAGCAGGCAAGATGATACCCACCTCGTTTAATGTTTTATTGCAATATGTTAATTGCAGCATTCTCATCTCTATCTAAAACTATTTTACATAATGGACTATCTAAAACTATTTTACATAATGGACAAGAATTAATTCTAACTGATCAAGTTAATGGTACTTTCTGACCACAATTACTACAATGAGTGAAAGGTATGATTCGGGTTGACTTTAATTACATGAACACCGCATTTTACCGCCACTGCATTCAATTTTTCAAT
>NZ_JAAHGK010000639.1:0-4304 GCF_010672505.1 Okeania sp. SIO2B9
TCTGCGTTATAACGTAAATTGTCAACTAAGTCAAAACTCCTGAAGGAGTACAAGCTTTGTTCATGTTTTTTGATCCTAACAGAGGATGGCGGCGGGTTAGTAATCGAGATAGTCGGACTCGAATAGATTGGGCAGAAGAAGTGAGGCAATTATTGGATGTAGACAATTCCATTTTCTCAAAAAGTCAAGTTAGTTTGTGATCATCTCAATACCCATAATATCGCTTCTTTTTATGAAGCATTTCCAGCTCCAGAAACCCACCCTTTAGCTCGAAGATTGGAAATTTACCATACCCCTGGCAATGGTAGTTGGTTAAATGTAGCCGAGACTGAACTAAGTATTTGATCGAAACAATGTTTAGAGCGAAGAATTTGTAGCAAAGAAAAATTGGGGGGTTGCACATTAAAGAATGATAATAGATTTTAAACTATACATATATTGAGGAAAGAATTATCCAAAAATATCTACTTTCGGATTTCATCATTCCTGACTGTGCAACGCCAAAATTGGAAAAATAATTAATTGCATGGCAAACCGAGCGTAACCAAACTGCCTCTAAGGTGAGCTGGCAATTCTCAACTGATGATGCTAGGGTTGAACTCAAACATCTTGATCCGGTTTTTGAGACCGCCTAAGACTCAATAATTATCACTATCAATTCAATAGCGATCGCTTGTTTCCTGCTACCAATTGACAGTGATCGCCTGTTTGTGATTTTCCATTTTTCTTAAAAGCTGTTATCTTTAAAATAGCAACTTTTTCCTGACTATTCTATTGCACTATTTTAGATTAAACAATCCACTACCAATAGCGTTTATGTGTAATATCATGTCCGGATAATTAGTGATCAAAAAACTTTCTCCTTCTCTTCTTCTTTCTTCCCTCCTGACTTCTAACTCCTGACTCCTGACTTCTCCATCATTTATTTATAACTGTTCAACCGGACATGGTATAAGTCCTAAATAAAATAAATAATGCTAAATAGCTTGCTCATTCTACTTCCTACTCCCTCTTTATCTAAAGATGTCTAATATCAAGAAAATATAAGTTTAATCACAAAATATTAATATTTGCCTCGAACTCTTACAACACTTGTTATCCTGAATACATCAATTTAACAAACTGTGATAAAAATCATGAGAGTATCAAAATCATCATTACATCTTGGCCAGTCAATATCTCTAGGAATTGTTTTGTTGCTAATGAGCTTTGGGGTAATGCTTGTGACAACAATAATGATAGCAAATGGAAGCTAAAAAAACAGCAGACCCCTTTCACTAAAATAAAGAGGTCTGGCAATTCAATTTAACAGAAACAGTAAGAATTTCTGTGAACTCTAGTAAAGGAAGTTCATAATAGAATAGCGACAAGTCTAATAAAAATACAGGTAGAAGACCCTGGTGTATAAACAGCGACTCCGCACGCTAGTTTAATCCTGTGGTGTCGCCTAAGCGCAACATCGGGAGTATATCAATACAGCTTTAATTATAGGGGTGGAATAGAGATATTCCCACCCTATAAACGTAGTAAAAGATTTTTTCCATGAGTATCAGTACCGCAGGTATTAAGTAGACCATAAGTAGCACTGAGTTTTTTCACTTGTTCTGTTTGTTTTGGGCTAGGATACCAGGGTTTAGTATGAGTGTAACCGTAGTAGGTTTCTACACCATCAATTCCTAACTTAGCTGCTGCTTTGATTAGATCGGTAGCAGAACGCTTATAACGACAGGGATGAGCAAGTACCGCTAAACCACCAGCTTGTTGAATTGCAGTGATGACATTAGTAGCTTGATATTCTTGACCTTGAGTCGCTTTTCCTGTTAAATAGGGCTGCAAACTTGAGTGTTCTGGGTTAAAGCCATATCCTAGAATATGTACTTCAATATTAATTAAGTTGGCGTTAATTTCTACTCCACTCCACAAAGTCGGTGCTAACCGCTCGCGGTCTCCATCATTAGATTTCCAGTTTTCTAACCAACTTTTAGCTACTTGATAACCAGCAACAGTATGATGATCAGTAAT
The DNA here is from genome assembly GCF_010672505.1 of Okeania sp. SIO2B9. Classification (NCBI taxonomy): domain Bacteria; kingdom Bacillati; phylum Cyanobacteriota; class Cyanophyceae; order Oscillatoriales; family Microcoleaceae; genus Okeania; species Okeania sp. SIO2B9. Next base: position 2,023 of record NZ_JAAHGK010000639.1, read on the forward strand.
GGCCAAACCTTTAAGGCCGATGGCAATTGCTTGCTCCATCAAACTTTCAGGTTTTAACTTTCCATCCGAGTAAATTGTATGTAGATGAAAGTTATAATAGTATGGACAGCTATGAGCATCAATAGTTTCAAAGATTTGCTTAATTTGAGAGTAGTTATTGGCCACTCGATTAGTCAAATCAGGAGCCAAAGCTATATTGATAGACATATATTTTAATAAATCGTTACTTTATCCAATATATCTAATTTTTATCCAAAACTGCTAATTAGCTCCAGCTAACTAATATATTAAAATTTTATATTTAAAAATATCTAATTGATTAAATAGTATTGATTTAATGGGAATGATGGGAAAAATTTCTATCAAAAAATAAGAGGGTATTTATACTGATTAAATTATTTTCGGTTAAATACTGATAATATCTGTGAAAGTAAGTAATTGGTAATTGATAATTGATAATTGATAGTTGGTTATAGTTTAAATAGCTTCATTGTTTGATGGAATGGTAATCCTGAACTCAAAATAGTTAATGACGAATGTACGTCGCTAATCGGACAACTCCCCTAACTGGCTATTGGCTACTAAATATAATAATAATTGCCGATCTCAACAGAATATTAGTCCCAATTAATTTGTATTTTAAATAACATAACAATCTTGAATAGACTGAATATAATACCAATTCACTCTCAGGATGTCACAAATAGTCAGCAACTGATGATGTGGAATAATAAGCTGAAATTATTGTAAACGTCAATACTTTAAGTCTATCAACTTTCACTTCGCGCCTTCTGACTTTTGACTTCTGATACAAATTCACTTTCAAGATGTGACAAATAGTTTCAAACTTTAAACGTTAAATAATTTTCTGAAATTACTGTATAATCAAAGTTTTATAGCTCTATAAAATCTTACTTTTGACTTTTGACTTTTGACTTATAACTTCCGTGAAACGGTATGACTTCTATAAGGTGGGCATTGCCCACCCTAGACAGAAGCAGGATGACCCATATCGCAAACTTTAATTGATGGACGAGTAAAAAGAATGTCTTTCATTTTGGATACCATACTAGCTTTGGTCACTATTGCGAAATACCCAAGCCATATCCAACAATTTTGCCCAACGTTTTTGTAACTGTTTCGGAGTACATTTAATAGTCTTCGCGATCGCTTGTTCATCTTCACCATTGCGCTTGAGTTGTAAAATTTGCTGTTGTTCAGGAGAAAGAGTTGCCTGGAAAGCTTCCCATTTATTAGAATTCATACCTAATTTTTGGTCAATGTCAGCACCTAACCATTGATGCACTAACTTCCAATTTTTAGAACAAGCAAATTTTTCAACATGATACTTAAAACGTTGTTGTAAATAATCCCGTTGACGAGAAGTTAAACCTAGCTCCTTATCAATATCAGATGCTTGATAATCTTGTAATTTTAGACGCAGATAATCAATACATTGGTCTTGACCTTGAACTTCCAAGTAATTGATTAATTCAGAAATCACGCGATCGCGCAATACAGCCTCAGCAGGGTCAACAGCTTCAGAAACCATTTGCTCCCGTACTTGTTGCACAGCAGAAGACCGACTAAAAGCTTCTGCATCTTCACCTTTGGGAGACTCAACTGCCATTTCAATATCAAGAGAAGTTTCAGGAGGTTGACCCTTAGCAAAACCTTGAGCGCGGAGTACAATCAATCTTTGACGATTCCGGCCAGGCAAACCAATTTGACGCTTGGCGTACTGTTCAGTAAATGCCATATATTCTGCTAATTCTAATTTCACTCTAGGAGTATAGTCTTCCTCCAGATTGTGTTCCCGGCGGAAAGCTCTTAAAGATTCAATATAAAAACCTTGCAGAAAATCCTCAATCAAGTTATAGCGACCTTGGAAACTCAATTGTGCTCTAAAAGAAGCAATATGACGATAAATCATAGAAGCTAGCAGAGAGTGTAATTCTACCCGACCTTGTTTAGAACCAAGTTTGTAGTATTGTACGCACTTTTGCAAGCGATGACGAGCCAAACTAAGTTGCCAAGATTGAACTTCACCAGAATTTTGAATCCGATTACTCTTTTGGCAAATCCGCTCTACTTCTTGGGCGATGCGAGTGATTATGGTTTCAGCTTTTGCTGGCTTACTTTTCAAAGTACCTTGCAATTCTTGCAAAACTACAGCAGCTAAAGTTTCAGTATTCATTTCTAGTAACAAATCAAAATATTAAAATTAAGGCAACGTCAGATTTTTCCTTCTTCCTTCTTTAATTCTTTCTTCTGCTATAGCA
>NZ_JAAHGK010000064.1:0-11698 GCF_010672505.1 Okeania sp. SIO2B9
GGAGTTTCGGGTGTTACAGTTAGTGGATAACGGTCAATTGCTTTTTGTAGAGGTGATGAATAGATACAAGATTGAGCAACCATAATCATATCTCCTTTATAAATAAATGCAAAATATTATTTAAGATTTTTCAGGCAAATCTAGAGTTTTTTATATTTAATAAGTAATTCTATTAGAACCGTAATTATTGCCTAAAAATTACAGTATAAATTTTAGCATCAAATCAAGTTTGGATCAATATTTGAAAGTGCTAAAATTAGGTTTAGTTTGAGTTTACTAAACTCGATCTACTTTGAAAAAAATCAGAGTGTTGTGAAACTGATTACTGTTAACAATAGTGGTGATTAATGTATGAAACTAAGTAAGGAAGCGATCGCGAGCACTACTGATATTAAGTTCGATTGGATACTTACTTGCATTTTATAGAAACAGACCCAAGGAGGTTATATAATAGAGTTGTCGCTAAATAGATATAAAAAATATCCACAACCTAGACAGGGTAATTATTTTGAGTCTTTTGATCTATAAATAACTACAAGCTTTACATAGGGGGGTTTCTACAATTTTTTAGTTTATCAAGCGACAAGTCTAATATATTTACATAAATATAATGCTCTACTTTTTGAAGTACAGACTTCTCAGGATTTTTGCTGACTAGCATGGCCTTCACTTTTGATATTTAAGAAATAAATTAGAATATAATTTGTCATTTCTAGAGTTTTTGTTTCAAAATATTAAGTAAAGATGAGTTGAGAGTATTACCTATGTTTCCATTCTTTGCTAAACCCTGCTGTGGCTGGGACTTTTTTCAACCAGAGTCTCGTAAAGTCCATCAGGAAAATAAACTGAAATTCCTCAAGTGGATGCGAGATGATCTAGAAACTAGATTAGCTGGACTTAATGCGGCCATTCAAACCATTGAACGCCAGATTAATCAAGATCAACCTTCTTAATGTTATAGAGTTGATCATCCACCGAGAAAGCCTTGGAGTGCATTACTCCTAACACTTTAACTACAGTTATTTTTTCTGGGGCGCATAATATTACGCCCCTTACTTTGAGAATATTGGAATTACCCAAGTAATATAATTTCTCACTGATTAAAGCTACAGAACTAATCTTTTAGTCCTTGACAATAAATTTAAAGGTGTTGGTGAATCAAACTATGAATTAAGATATTTGGACTAACTGTAATCAACATCAGAATTATGAATACCCCTTTCATTACTTGCTCCCGAACTTGCTCCCGAACAACCCGTAAACGAAATAATCTGTAGGGACTTTGTATTCAAAGTCCCTACCTATTCCCTATTCCCTAAGCACGAAAATCATAGCTAAATTCACCAACGCCAATTTAAATTGTCAGGCAACATTGGTATAATATAAATGATTTCTTCTTCTTTGTTACTGTTTTATCTTTTAATATCTACAGCTTTCCTCCAAGTCTAATCACAACCCCATTCTCAGTCACTCATTGACTACTGAATACTTCTTCAAAATTTCCTAGAGATTTTCTACACACCCATGCCGAGGATGACTATAGCAAAATATGATAGAAGCTATCAATCAAGTTACCCCTTTCCAGGCTTTGGCCCTTCAAGTCCAGGCGAAAGCAGTAAATCAGGCCAACGATCGGGAATCTGCGCGATCGCTGATTCAATCAACCATCAATCACCTAGCCAAACAAATAGCTGCTAGTAAAGCTTTTATTGGCCTAAACTGTAAATTAGTTTTACTGCCAGAATATTTTCTCACAGGTTTTCCGATGGCCGAGTCTTTGACAAGTTGGGCAAATAAAGCGTGTTTAGAAATGACTGACCCCATCTACGATCGCCTAGGAGAGATTGCTCAAAAAAATGATATTTTTCTAGGGGGCAATGCTTATGAAGTTGACCCCAACTTTCCCGAATTATATTTTCAAAGCTGCTTTCTCATTGACCCCAGTGGCAATATCGTATTGCGCTATCGCCGTCTTAACTCCATGTTTGCTCCTACTCCCCACGATGTATGGGATAAATATCTCGACTGTTATGGTTTAGAGGGAGTATTTCCCGTTGCTAAAACAGCGATCGGTAATTTTGCTGCCTTTGCCTCCGATGAAATTTTATTTCCAGAAGTGACCCGATGTTTGGCAATGCGTGGAGCAGAAATTTTACTGCATCCTACTTCAGAAGTTTATGGGCAAGCGCGATCGCCAAAAGAAGCAGCGAAAGTTTCTCGTGCTGTGGAAAATATGATGTATGTGATATCTGCTAATACTGCAGGTATTGCCAATACTCCCATTCCTGAAGCTTCCGTTGATGGGGGTTCTAAAATTATCGACTACCGAGGTTTAATATTAGCGGAAACGGGTGCAGGGGAAAGCATGGCCGCCTATGGTGAAATTGATATTATGGGTCTCCGCAACTATCGCTCTCAAGTGGGAATGAAAAATTTATTAGCAAGGCAACGATGGGATATTTATGCAGAAAGTTATCGTCAGTTTCATGCTTATCCTGCTAATACTATGGATGGTGGAGTAGTTGAGCGAAAACATTTTATTGAAACTCAACGTGCAACTATTGAAAAGTTGAGAAAAGAAGGTATTATATGAGGAACAAGGGAGTAGGGAGTAGGGAGTAGGGAGTAGGGAGTAGGGAATATATTGAAACTTACCTTACTATTGAAGTAATTAAGATAGGTTTTTTCAACTAACTCCTACGACCTTCTTCACATCATATTATCGCTGAAAAAATGTAAGCATTCAGCTATTAGCGTTCAGCGCTTCAGATGCATGAAAGAAAGAATCAAGCAATAACCAAGGTTAGCTGAAAGGACTATTTCATTTCCTGCGGAATGCTGCGCAAACATCACTTTTCATTATCCTTGAATACTAATTACTTTTTCCAAGATAATTACTTAATAACTCATAGCTGATAGCTGACCGCTGAATGCTTACGAAAAAATATATAATATTATGTCCGGTTGAATAGTTATAAATAACGAGAGAGGAGTCAGGAGTCAGGAGTCAGGAGAAACGGGGAATTTAGAGGAGGTAGAAGTAAGAATTGTTCCTCAATTTTTCAGTCCTTGATTTGCCCAAAATGCGCTCCTTTTTGAACGTTTTAAACTAAAACAAGCGCATTTTCTTGGGATCTCAGAAGACACTTACCTTTATCTGTCAATGCTTTGATAGTTAATCAGCAAATCCTAATTATCCGGACATAATATACAGTGGTTTCCTTTGCTATGAGGTACAGTCCAATCTTCTTAGTTTTTGACTTCTGAATTCTGCCTTAAAATAAGGTGTGCCTGATTACATTGGAAAGTGCTGTAAGTACCACCTACCACCTAAAACCTACTACCTACGACCTTCTTCAATAGCCATAATAATACAGATAAAATTTATAACCTCCAATACTCCAACAGGAAAAAATCGTGAAATAAATCAAATATTTTAAAAAGTTATCTGCTGGTACAAAACCGCATAAATTTAAAAACAAAGATTTCACAAATTGACCCTGTTGTTCTGACTTTTGTTTGTTAGTTTCACCTAATAGATAATTTTCCAGATTTGTCAATATACAAGTTTCTTGATTTAGTTGCCATTGAATCACCATTAGTGGTATCCAAACTAAATAAATCAATAACAATTTATTAGGTAATAGCCATCCAGTCAAGGTAAAAATCAAGACAGAAGTATGTAATATTTTGAGCAAAAAAACAATTAATTTTTTATCCAGAGATAATTCATTCATCAACTTTTAAACCACCAAGGGTTAATTATAGAATTTACTTTACTTAAAATCGATTTTTTCCGCATAAATCTTTTCATACCATCAACTCCCATTCGAGAAGCACCTAAACCGGAAAACTTAAAAGAATTTTTTTCTCCTTCATTGATAAATGCTGTTAAACCCGCATCATTAATACTAATACCTCCAGCATTTATCTGACTAGCAACTGCTAAAGCTTCAGCTTCAGAACCAGCAAAAACAGCAGCACTTAATCCATAAATTGTATCATTTGCTAATTTTACCGCCTCTTCAACAGTAGTAAAAGACATCACAGGTATTATTGGTCCAAAAGTTTCCTCAGTCATTATTTTCATACTATGATTTACATGATTTAAAACTGTGGGTAAACACCAGAAACCACCATCTAAATTTTCGACATTTCCTCCACAATGAATAACCGCACCTTTAGCCACAGCATCTTGTAAATGTTCTCTAATAATCTCAGCTTGTTTTGTGGAAATAATTGGTCCGATTTCTCCAGATTCAACATTGGGATAAGCTAATTTCAGACCTTTAGCTTTTTCGGTAAGTTTAGTAATAAATTCTATCAAAATTGATTCGGCCACATAAATACGTTCAATTGATAAACATGACTGCCCCGCATTAACAACTGAAGCCCATAAAAGTGCCGATGTTGCTAACTCTAAATCTGCTGAAGCTAACACTATTGCCGGGTCTTTACCTCCCAATTCTAAACAAGCTGGAATAAATCTTTTTGCTGCTGCTTCGGCAACTTTTTTACCTGTGGCAACACTACCAGTAAAACAAATAAAATCTACATATTCTATTAAAGCTGCGCCAGTTTCTCCAGATCCTTCAATATAAGTAAAAACATCACACAACAAGGGAATATTAGCAATAGTGTCTAACAGAGGTTGGATAAATCTCGGAGTAATTTCACTTGGTTTAATTGCCACAGCACAACCAGCAATTAAAGCTGGAATTGCATCGATTAAAGAAAGTAATAAAGGAAAATTCCAGGGACTAATAATACCAACTAACTGATAAGGTGAAAATTGATTTTGTAGTTGAATAAATTGAATTGTTGTAGTTTTGGTTGACTCAGTTGATAAGAGTTGCGGTGCTAACTTACACCATCTATCTATACTATTAGTCACAGAGTCCATTTCTAGTCTTGATTCTATTAGTCTACCTGTATCATTTACTAATGCCTGTATTAGTTTTTCCCGATGAGAAAATATAGTTTCTTTCCATTGTTGTATTGCCTGAATACGTTGTTCTATTCCACACTTTTCCCACTCAATTTGAGCAGATCGTAAATTAAGACATTTAGTAGCAATTTGTTCTACAGTTGGTTGGGTAATGAAATAATCATTTATACCAGTGCGCGGGTTACGAATTTTCATTTGATTGACCATATTAAATCAGGGGGTTTGGGACATTTTAGTTGGGGATTATATCAAATTTGGTTGAATACTTATTATATAGTTGGGGGAGTAGGGGAGATTTACGGCAGATTTAAGGTAAATGAGGTACAAATTATGAATGGTAGTCAGATATATAAAAGGTGCATATTCCGCACCCTAAATCGTCAATTTAATCGACAAGGAACAGCAGAATCTCTGATATAGAATTCGGTTATACAGTATGTGTTTATAATTCTATAACTACTTCAATATTCAATCTCCCCTACTCCTCCACCCCTTAGTCCCTACATGATATAAACTCCTCCACTTGCTCCCAAACTTTATCTAATAAACCTGTTGCTGCTGCATCAAACCATTCAATTTCTGGGTACGCTCGAAACCAAGTCCGTTGTCGCTTGGCAAACTGACGAGTATGTAAAACTGTTGCATCTATCGCCTCAGTTAAACTAATATCCCCTGCCAAATATTGTTTCATCTCTGCATAACCCAATGTATCTAACAATGGCAACTCCGCACCATATTTTTCACACAAAAATTTGACTTCCTCCACTAACCCAACTTCCACCATTTTATTAGTCCGATAACGAATACGATCGCCCAAAACTTCCACATCACAGTCTAACCCGATCTGCAAAATAGGATAATTTGGTGGGTTTTCTCCCTGCTGTTGAGAAATGGGTTTCCCACTCACATAAAAAACTTCCAATGCTCGCAAGGTTCGTACCGCATCATTAGGGTGAATTTTTTGAGCAGCAATTCCATCAACTTGTTGTAACATTTCGTAACATTGTTTTTGACCTAAATCTGCTAACTGCGATCGCAACTTTTCATTAGGCCCAACTCTAGGAATCTTTAAACCTTTAACTACTGCCTTAATATATAGACCCGTACCCCCCACTAATAAACTCGGATATACCACATCAGTTTGACTAATTAAATCTTGTGCCTGTTCCTGATATTCTGCTAAAGTCAAAATCTCTGTGGGTTCACAAATATCTACTAAGTAATGAGGTACTAATTCCCGTTCTTTTGTAGTTACTTTTGCCGTTCCAATGTTAAAATATTTATACACTTGACGAGAATCTGCACTAATAATCGCCGATCCTAGTCTTTGGGCTAAATCCAAGGCTAATCCAGATTTACCTGTAGCAGTAGGCCCACAAATAGTAATTAACATTATTAACCAGTTTGAACCTTCCATAGGTTAGCATAAACTCCCGCATTTGCCAATAAGTCTTTATGCTGGCCAAATTCTACTATTTTACCCTTTTCCATAACGTAGATACAATCAGCATTACGGATAGTAGATAGACGGTGGGCGATCGCTATTGTTGTCCGATTTTGAGTAATCCGTTCGAGCGATCGCTGAATAGATACTTCTGTTTCGTTATCCACTGCGGAAGTTGCCTCATCCAAAATCAAAATAGGTGGATTCTTCAAAACAGCTCTGGCAATAGCTATGCGCTGTCGCTGGCCTCCCGACAACTTCTGACCCCTTTCGCCCACTATTGTCTGATAACCTTCTGGAAGTTGCACAATATAATCGTGAGCTTCTGCCACTTTCGCTGCCTCAATTATCTCTGCCTCCGTCGCCTCAAAACTGCCGTAGGCAATATTCTCTGCCACTGTACCGTGAAATAAGAATAAGTCCTGACTCACTAACCCAATACAGCGACGTAAATCCTTTAACTCCAACTTTTGTAATTCGATGCCATCTAATAAGATACTACCGGATTGTGCTTTGTAGAAACGCAGCAGAAGTTTAACTAAAGTGCTTTTGCCCGAACCTGTAGAACCAGCGATGCCAATAGTTTTTCCAGTGGGCACTCTCAGAGAGAAATTTTCCAGCAGCGGTGGGCGATCGCGATAACCAAAAGTAACGTTGGAAAATTCTACTTCGCCGCGCACTTTATTCCCTGGTAAAGATATTTTTCCAGAAGGAGTCGTTAGTGGTGTATCAAGCAGATTCATTATTCGGGCAGTGGATGCCATCGCACGTTCGTAGAGGTCAAGAACATTTCCCATTATTACCAAAGGCAATAGTACTTGTTGCGCTAGTAATATTAACGTACTGTAGATTCCCACTGACAGTTTCCCTTCCACCACCTCCATCCCACCAAAAACCATAATGCCTGTAAAAGATAGAACTATAACCAGGCGAATTAGAGGTGTAAAAGCCGCCGAAACAGCGATCGCCCGTTCGTTACTTTCCCGATAAGCTTTGCTTTCTGCCGCTACACGCTCGACTTCATAATCTTCAGCAGTAAAGCTTTTGATAGTAGTCATTCCCGTCAAATTATTGTTCAACCGACCGTTAAGCAAATCTACCTTTTCCCTGACTTCTGCGTAACGAGGAGCTAAACCGCGCTGAAAAGCAATGGATACAAACCCGACTAGGGGCATGGGTATTATTGCCATCCAAGCAACGCTTGGGGCTAAACTTAGAAAAGTTATCATCACAAAGATAATCGTTATCGTTACCTGGAGTATTTGATTGATTCCGACATCTAAAAAGCGCTCTAGTTGGTTGATATCGTCGCTGACGACGGACATCAACCCCCCGGTGCTGCGGTCTTCAAAAAACTCCATTTCCATTTGCTGTAAGTGTTTGTAACTATCTAAGCGCAAGTCATCTTCTATTCTCTGGGACAGATTCCGCCACAACCTCGCTTGGGCATATTCAAAGATAGATTCTAAGGACCGAATTGTTGCTGTAGCTAGGGATAATACTAATAACTGTAGGAAAATATCTTTAACTCCCAATCGAGCTATAAAAGAATCTTCTTGTTTGACAATTACATCTACCGCAGCTCCCACAGTCACTGGGGAGACCAGGCTCGATATTTTATTGAGTATAGAACACAAATTCGCCAGCCAGAATTGTAGGCGATAGTTCTTGGCATAGTCAATTAAGCGCTTTAGGGAATTGACATTATTTTTCGACGATACCTCTACTGTTGGCTCTTTTGAATCTGTTTCTATTTTTAAGGTTTCCATAACTCTTGCTTGTTCATTGTTCCTATTTTTTAAGATACAGCTCGAAGTTTCAGTTCAATTGCTTGACAATTTGAGTTCGAGATGTTAATTTATCAGAAACTTGCTATTTGACTCTACCATAACTTGACTTTTATGAAAACCAATACCGAAAATTTGTCCTCAACTACCCCTCCCATTTTCATTCTCTGCTGCGAGCGCTCTGGCTCATCACTACTTCGCTATATTTTAGATACACATCCAGATATTGCTAGTCCTGCTGAACTCAATTTAGCAAAATTGTGTCGTTCCCTATATGTTTTTATTGAAAGTACGATGGGGCAAATTTCTAGTTGGTCGGAAGAATCCCAAAAAAAACACGCCATAGCTGAGGAGGTAAGACAAATTATATTTAGCGTGATGACAAAATATGCGAAAAGTAAAAACAAGTTAATGTGGTGTGAAAAATCGCCAAGCAATATAGATAATGTTGCTTGGCTCGAAACAGTATTTCCAGATAGCAAATATATATGTTTGCACCGTCACGCTATGGACGTAGTTCAGTCTTGTCTTGAAGCCACGAAGTATTCGTTTATGCCAGAGCAATTAAGCTATGTTTGTCGTAATTCTGGAAATATTGTAGGTGCAATGTTAGAGAATTGGATTGTGAAAACAAAAGCTCTTTTAGAATTTGAGAAGAAACATAAAACTCAATGTTTCCGAATTAAGTACGAGTCTTACGTTCTCAATCCAGGTCTATCTTTGGGAACTATGTTTGAATTTTTAAATGTTTCTTGGGATGAATCGCTCTTGGAAAAAGTATTCTCGGTTCAGCATGATGGAGGTTTTGAAGATCAGAAGTTGCAATTTTCTCAGAGCATTCATTCACGATCGATAGGTAAGGGAGCAACGATTAAACGTAGATTTATTCCCAATGATCTACTAGGACAGATGAACGAGCTGCTTGCGGAACTAGACTACCCGATAGTCGATACGAATTGGGATAGCGTTCTATCCCTAGACAATCAACTCAATTCAGATTCAACGTTAGAAACTTTGACTTCCACTTTAGAGGATATTTTTACACAAATCTTTCCCCCACGTTTACAGGAACTGAAAGAAGCACTGGAAGGTAATCCTGTTATCTATCAAATAATAGTCGTGGGTAAAAATGCCGGAATTTGGACAATTGATTTGACTAAGCCTAAGAATCAAATAAGTAAAGAGAAGGCGGAACGAAATGCCGATTGTGTGGCTCGAGTTTCGGCAAAGGATCTGGTAGAGCTCGTTAATGGTAATACCAATCCAGTAGAGTTGCAAATGCAAGAAAAACTTCAGATTACTGGCGATGCAAAACTAGCCGAAATATTCTGCTTGTTTTTAGTGGGGCGATTACAATCGTATCAATCATCGGTAAGTTGCTGGTGGCAAAGACACTCTACTGATATTGAGGAAAGCCACAAATCAGCCTTATAGAACCAGCAGGCACGGCGATCACTCAAAGATGCTCCCGATTCGAGCAAAGTAGTGCGCACTTCAGAGTGAGACGAAAGACTTTATTTATAGGAAATACAGTAATTTTTTCGACCATCTTGACAAAAGCATTGCAGAACTTCTACTATCACAAATAGCCTTCGGCGATCACTTAGAGAGTCAGGATGATTTTTCAGCAACTACCTTTATAAAGGAGAAAAATGACAAAGGAATATCGTTACAAAAGTAAAAACCCAAACCATCCTTATGTAAAGGAGTACATTCACCAAATCACAGAAGGCGGTACCGGGTTTGTTTGGGAAGAATTTCAGAATAAGGTTCTTCAAAACTGCCAAACAATTTACGACTGTGGTTGTGGTTTGGGTAGGCTTTTTCACAATCTTTCCCACGCCGATGTAATTGTTGCTGCCGAGTTAGATCCGCCACGATTTAAACACGCAGTCTTAAAAGCCAAGGCAATTGTAGAAAAAAATTCTGAATTGGAAGCTATGTTAGACCAGAGGGGAGATAAATACGATGCCTTATTAGATGAAATTGACAAAAAAGAATATCATTTCGGCAACTTTCATCTATTCAATAATAGCATGACTGAGGTGGAACCACTACGAGAATATGCTCCCTTCGACACTATCATTTCGGGTCAAGTTTTTCCTCATGTGACATTTGATTTGGTTCAGGGAGCGCTTTCAGCTTTTTACTCTTTGCTGAAATCTGAAGGAATCTTGACAATATTCACAACCAAAACAAAGGGCGAGCCATTGCAACACCTAAAAAGTAAGAGAGATGGTTCTCCTTTGTTAAAAATTGGCAGAAAGGAGTTTGCTGACGTATTTAAGTCGGAAATGGGAAAAGTTTTACCCATCAGATATTACAGTTTTGACTTGTTTAAATCAATTCTACAGAATCCTTTTTCAGAATCTATGAAGGAAATTTTTGCAGAAGAATTCGCTACAGCATCAAGTGAAGTGAATCCCTCATTCCAAATCATTGATTGGGTTGTTTATCGAGGAGAACAGGTAAACGGTTTTTATGAGGATTATGACAGGGCACAGAAACTACTGGGGATTCAGTGTCCGATTCAACCAAGGGACTTTGCCAAATCTGAGTTTGATGAAAGAACGGTAAAATTATTAAGAAGTTTTGCTGCTTGGATTGAGTCAAGTATAAATAAATATGATTGGAAAGAAGGTTTGCTCACAGATATGATGATTCTGGCTAAAAAAGCCAAATAAGATTGCTGGAGCTAGGGGAGGATATGAAGCAATTATCATATCCTCCTTCAACCCTACCTACTTACCGAAAATTTGTGGGTATGCGCCTCCCTTTTTAAAGGATAAAAAAAGAGACTACTCCTTATATCAAGCCTCCTTATTCCAGAGGTACTGATAACTAAAATGACTAGCTCTTAATACGCCCAACTATCATACCATTTTACCGTTCCTTGGTCTGCTAATATCCAAGAACGGTTGACTAGATTTTCTCGCAGGGGTGGTAAATTTTTCCGCAACAAAACATATTTATAAACAATTCTCCTTCCCGCACTTTCATTAAATGGAATCTCCCCAAACCAGGTATTTTGATTAATATACTCCAATGGATATGCTTTGCTAAGATCCCAATTGCCTAACTCTGGACAATCTCCGGTTACGACTACAGTTTCCCCTATTTTAGTAGCTATCCCATTTAACTGTGCCCGCACTATCATTTTTCCTTTGACGTGGTTACCAATATAGCTAAGGACAATCCCTTGCTTAGGCCCCAATTCCAATTTCAAAATCTTACCATCCTTGACTACAAACTGGCGATCGCTAACAAGGCAACTATACTCCCCATCTTTCAACTCTGTATCTTCTAAAGAAAGCTCCACTTTATGTTCTGTCCTATTCATTGCTACCAAGCAGCGAGAATCTTGATAACGTCGCAGATAGCAGTAAATATCGGCAGAAATATACTTTTCCACATGACTTCCCAGAGACACTGCCGGATTTAGTCGTCGCAACTTGGATAACAAATGCAAATCCTGATAGAGTCGAGTAGAACAATCCCACTTTTCCATCATCGGGCGAT
>NZ_JAAHGK010000640.1:0-4299 GCF_010672505.1 Okeania sp. SIO2B9
CTTCGATACTTTTGTGTGGTTCTAGCTTTAACAATCTCGGCATGGCGATCGCCCAACTCTTACTATTCATCCCTTAATTTATCAGGTTTAATTTTTTTATACCGATGCTACCGGATTTGATATGATAGAGTATAAATTTAAGAAATGCGGTCGGCTAGACCGTGAATGCCTGTGGATGAGAAACCGCCGACGGCCTTAGTAGAAGCAGGAAGTAAACATCGAGTTGTCACTTTATGCGACGCTTTGTGTCAGTTTTATAGAGCAGTGATTAAAGATGCGCGAAGAACAATCCAAAGATTTTTTAGAAGCAAGACCTTGGTTATCAGGGATTTGTGATACTCAAAGCACTGAGGAATTAAAAAATAAGTATGATGGTTGGGCTAAGACTTATGATACAGATGTCAGAAAAGATTGGTCTTTTATGCCTGGTAATATAGCAAGAACATTAAGCCAACTGCTTCCTCACAAAGAAACCGCGTTCTGGATGCTGGTGCTGGAACGGGTTTAGTGGGTGAAGCTTTAGCCCAACAAGGATATACAAATATTACTGCTGTTGATTTGTCAGAAAAAATGCTGGCGATCGCTAAAGAGAGAGAAGTTTACAAGGTTCTCTATCAGTGTAATTTAGAAGATTCCCAAATTTTTAGCAATTCAGTAACTTTTGATGCTATTATTGCAGCAGGAGTTTTTGCTTATGCTCATGCTGGTCTTGAGGTTTTAAATAATCTATTCTGCTTTTTAAAGGAGGAGGGAATTTTTTTGTTGACGATACGGGAAGACTATCGCCGTGAAATGCAGACAGCCTTAGATAAATTACCGTGGACATTAGTCAGTGAAGAGTATTTTCCTATCTATGACGAAGCCAAGTTGATGTATCTTCTGGCTTTCAAAAAGGAGCGATCGTAATGAAGAATCAAAGTATTGACAAATTAACTATATCTGAGCAAGAAACCTCGGAGAATAAAAGGTTTGTCAAAATATCTGACCGAGAAGATAGATGTGATATTCCTAAGTCGGCTTGGAGACCTCTGACAGAAAATGCCTACTTACAGACTTGGAAAGGGGTACTTCTGGAAAAAGACCCCATGCAAATTGCAGCTTATCCCATGCTGCTTTACGAGTTACAACCAAAGACAATTATTGAACTGGGTGCGCTCAAAGGGGGAAGTGCCATTTGGTTAGCCGATCAGTTGGAACAGTTTTGTATTAAAGGTGAGGTTTACTGTGTTGATAACGACCTTTCTCAGCTTGATATAAAAGCCAAAGGAGACTCTAGAATTCATTTTTTAGAAGGTGATTGTCGAGAAATTAATGCTGTTTTACCCACAGGGTTGCTTGTCTCACTGCCTCATCCTTGGTTAATTATAGAGGATGTTCATGATAATCTAGTTGGTATTCTTAAGCATTTTCATCACAATGGTCTGCAAACTGGAGATTACCTGATTATCGAAGACACCAATAAGTTCATGTGGGAAGTATGGTCTGATTGGGAAGACCAGGAATTAATTCAGCGAGGATGGTCTAAGCTTGATGAATTGAAAAGCTGGTTAATGAAGCATCAAGATGAGTACTTAATCGATGCTTACTATCAAGATATGTACGGTTATAATGCTTCAAAAAATTGGAATTCTATTTTGAAAAAAGCATGACAACAAATCAAGACAGACTAAATAGCGATTGTAAAATTCAGTTTATGCAAAATGAACGTTTTATCATTATCGATGGTAAACGCTTCCATTACACTTGGTTGCGCGACCATTGTCCAAGTCCTAAATCTCGCCATCAGACCTCTTTTCAGAGGCTTTATGACATTAGCGATAGTGTCTTACCCCCAAAACCTTTGTCGGTCGAGGAACGAGATGGACAACTAATTATTGACTGGGATGAAAACCCTCCTCACCGGAGCATTTTTTCTATCTCCTGGCTATTACGCCATGCCTACGATCCAAAACCTGCATGTTTCAGCAACGAGATTGTCTTTTGGGATAAGCTATGGCTTGAAGCTAATTCTCCAGATCGACCTGACACCCAATCGTGCAACTCTCAATTGTGGATAAATCAGTTATTTAAGCTCGGGTTTGTAATTCTACAAAACATAGCTCCTGAAAATTTAGATTCTTTTATATCATCCATTGGGCCGATTCGCAACACAGAATACGGTAAAATTTCGTCAGTGAAGGTAACCCCGGAAGCAAAAGACTTGTTTGCAACAGCTCACGGTCTTCCTCCCCATACAGATTTCACTTTCTGGCAAGGAAATCGCGTAGCACAGTTTCTATATTGTGTGGAAAACAATGCCTTGGGGGGTGATTCTATGGTTGTGGATGGTTTTCGCGTAGCTAATGATTTCCGCCAGGATCATCCCGACCACTTCCAGACTTTAGTAAAAACTCCAGTACAGTTTTGGTTGTATAACGATAAGCTTAAATATTTTTTCTGTCCCGAAAATCCAATCATCGAGTTAGATCACGAAGGTAGGGTTGCTGCACTCCGCTTCCACTATAAGAACTATATTCTCAATTTACCATTCGAGCAAATGGAATCTTTTTATGAAGCTTACTCAAGGTTCTTTAACTACTTGAAAAATCCTGATTACCAATACTGCTTCCGTCTCAAACCAGGAGAGTGTCTACTCGTGCAAAATTTTAGAGTCCTGCACGGGAGGACAGCTTTCGATCCGACATCGGGAAGTAGGGAAATAAAAACAGCATATATGGAGTGGGACTACCTCATTGGGCGAAGAAACTTTGAGCAACGAGAGTTTTACTTTGCTGAATAACCCCAGTTTCTTTGTGAACTTGAGGTAGCTTACTATTTTAGCTCCCTGTTGTGCTTATCTTAATGCCATGTTCCTGATATTTTTATCGCAAGAAGGTGAGACACTCCCGCTTACTAACTCTGACAAATTGTCAGATGGACTCATTTATAATTACTAAGAGGTTTTGACCTATGCAAAACGAAAATTTTGTACTCATTGAGGGGAAACGCTTTCACTACAGTTGGTTGCGTGACAACTCTCCTCAGTCTTACCATGCCAAATCTCTAAGAAAAATTTATGACATTAGCGATCGCACCTCACCGCCAAAACCTTTATCGATTCAGGAGCAGGATGACAAGCTAATAATTGAGTGGGATGAAACTCCGCCTCACCGTAGCATCTTTTCTATTTCTTGGCTGCTCACTCATGCTTACGATCCTCAGCCCCAAACCTTTGACCAAGAAGTTATCCTTTGGGATAAAGCTTGGCTGGCAGCTAACCCACAAAAGAAGTACGACTCTTCATGCGATCCTCAAACTTGGATGAGTCAGTTATTTACGCTGGGGTTTGTCATCATAGAGAACATTGCATCTGAAAATTTGGAGTCTTTTATCTCCTCCTTGGGTCCAATTATCCTGAATGAAGACGGAGAAAAGTTCTATACAGTAAAAGATATACCGACCGGAGAAAAACGCTCGTACCTGACTGGTGCTGCTCTAGAGCCTCATAATGCGTTTAGCTCCTGGGAGTGTTTTCCCTTAGCGAAGTTTCTCTATTGTGTACAAAACGAGACTTCGGGTGGCAAGTCGTTACTTGTAGATAGTTTTCGCATAGCTCAAGATTTTCGCCAGAATCATCCAGATTACTTCCAGATTTTGACAAAAGTCCCAGCACCTTTTTGGCGAATTGAGCGCAATCATCAATATATTTTCTTTCACAAACGCCCCATCATAGAACTCAATCAGAATGGCGAGATCGCAGAAGTCCGCTTTCATCATGAACAAAACTTTCTTCCCAGTCTACCATTTAACCAAATGGAAGAGTTTTATCAAGCCTACTCTAGCTTCCATCGCTACCTGAAAAATCCTGATTACCAATACAACTTCCGTCTCAAACCAGGAGAGTGTCAGGTCATTCAAAATTCTAGAGTAATGCACGGACGTTCAGCTTACGAACCGACTTCAGGAACTAGGCAGCTTAGGGCAGCATATGTCAACTGGAACTATTTGGTTGGACGAAGAAACTTTTATCAATACAAGTTCAAGCTGAGATTTGAGTAGAAGTTGACTTGGCGGTGACTCCAGAATTGTCTCAAACAATTTAAAAAATTAAGACCTCTGATAAATCAATGCAATCCATCGTTGAATGCTCAAAAAATGAACCCAAAATTGTGGCATTGTGGGGGGCACCTAGATGTGCCTCTACTGTCTTTGAAAAAACTTTTATGCAACGCTGCGATACAGTAGTTCTACATGCCCCCTTTGCCGACATCTATTATTTTAGTAAGTGGCGACGATCCACTAGCTTTGGGAATCGTCAGG
>NZ_JAAHGK010000641.1:0-4299 GCF_010672505.1 Okeania sp. SIO2B9
TTATATAGTGGGCTTAAACTATAGTGCTACTGTAAATATATAGCAATGAGCGCTGGTATATTTACAAATTGCAGGAAAGGCCAAATAGCTAAAAGTCTTATATTATCAGCAATTTATTCCCCCAGATGAGCTGTTGCCTGTTGCCTGCGCACAGCGCTATAGTATTTTATGCCGATAAATTAGTCTTTATCTATAATGGTAGAGACATTGTATTGAACGCCTCTACTAATGAATATTGCAATATACAGGTTGGGGATTAAATCTAGTATTTTAATTTGCTAGTAGCTCAAGACTAGAAATCAATCCCAAATTGGAAGTTACCGATTTACGATACTTATGTAGGGCTTGCTGATTAAATCTAAAAGCATTGACATATAAAGACAAGTGCCTTTTTGGGGTCGAATTGCAGTGCACCTATTTCAGTCTAAAACGCTCAAAAAGCTAGTATTTTAGGCGCATAGTTGGGCAGAACAATCTTGGGACAAAACTTAGCTCCTACCTCCTGACTCATTCCCATTTCTCCTGTCTCCTGTCTCCTGTCTCCTGTCTCCTACCCCAGCAAAAAGACTTTCCATAAGCAAACCCTATGTATAGTCACTAAAACTATAGTGCTATACATAAAACCTCAACTTCGGAAAAATCCTCAATTGTCCATCCAAAATTATTTAGACTAGACTGGGAACCTTAGCCATGAGATGAGGATAGAGAGGAAAGCGATCGCACAATGATGCTACCCTATCTCGACACATTTGAGCTACCCCTTCATCTTCTGGATTGAGTAACCGTTCCGCAATAATATTGCCTATTTCAGTAAATTCAGGAGCTTTCATACCTCTTGTGGTCATTGCTGGAGAACCTAGTCGGAGGCCGCTGGTGACAAAAGGAGACTGTGGGTCAAAAGGTACAGTATTTTTATTCGTAGTAATATTAACTCCACTCATCAATTTATCTGCCTTTTTCCCTGTCATACTTACTGACCTTAGATCCACCAACATAACGTGATTTTCCGTACCACCAGAAACTATTTTTAATCCGCGTTCTTGCAGTTGAGTTGCTAAGGCACTAGCATTTTCAATCACTTGGCCGGAATAAGCTTTAAATTCTGTCTTGAGAGCTTCTCCAAATGCTACTGCTTTAGCTGCAATAACGTGTTCTAACGGACCCCCTTGAGTTCCGGGAAATACTGACTTGTCCAGTTTTTTTCCTAATTCTGGGTCGCGGGTCAGGATTAAACCGCCTCGTGGTCCCCTTAAGGTTTTGTGGGTAGTAGTTGTGACTACATCACAGTGGGGGACTGGGTTAGGATGATGACCCGTTGCTACTAAACCTGCAATATGAGCAATGTCTGCTAATAAATAAGCTCCAACTTCATCAGCGATCGCCCGAAATTTCTCAAAATCAATTATTTGAGAATAGGCGGAGTAACCACAAATTAGTAGTTTAGGTTTATGTTGCTTTGCCAGTTCGAGAACTTGGTCATAATCTATGGTTTCTGTTTCCTGACTGACACCATAATGATGAACATTGAACCATTTACCAGAAACATTAACTGGGGAACCGTGGGTCAAATGTCCGCCGTGGGATAAGTCCATTCCCATAATTGTGTCCCCTGGTTTTAACAAGGTAAGGAATACGGCAAAGTTAGCTTGGGCACCTGCATGGGGTTGTACATTGGCATGGGCAGCACCAAATAATTGTTTGGCACGGTCTATAGCTATTTGCTCAATTTCATCTATAAATTCACAGCCACCGTAGTAACGTTTACCTGGGAGACCTTCGGCATATTTGTTGGTGAGTACGGAACCTTGGGCGGCCATTACTGCTGCTGAGGTAAAGTTTTCACTGGCAATTAGTTCTAGGTGGTCTTGTTGCCGTCCATATTCTTTTTGAATTAGTTCGGCGACTAGGGGGTCAGTATCAGCTAGAAAGTTAGCGTTAATCATGTTGTATATTTTTTGGGCTACATTAAAAGTATATGCCCCATACCGGAACTTAGGTTTTCAGTATGGGGCGGAGGAATTTAGTTTAAACTAGCAGAGTGATAATTAATTTTCTTTTAGAATTTATTTTCAATCACTAACTCACTCAATGGTAATTGTCCTGGTTTTGGCCAAGGACCTTTAACTTTTTTGCCAATGGCTACCATAGGACCCATTACATAATCTTCAGGTAAATTAATTAATTCTGCTACTTTTTGAATATCAAAACTAATCATTGGGCAGGAATCATAACCCATGGTTTTTGCTGCTAACATTAAGGTATTATTTAATTTCAATCAAGATCTAGACATTTACGGACAATTATGTTACTGCATTCATACTTGAGGATACATTCTATTTCTCTTAGTGTGAGAATGTATAGACGATCTAGGGCGACAAATAAAAGCACAGAAACAGGACTCAGGAGTTGCCATGCTGAAACTGATTGAAAAACATATAATTAAGCCTAACCATTGTAACTATAAAGAAATCGATAAGTTATGCTTTTTATCAAAGAATTTATTTAATGCAGTTAATTATATTGTTAGACAAGAATTTATCTTCAACCAGAAGTATTTAAACTCAGCTCAAACTTATCATTTAATTAAAGAGTCTGTTGACTATAAAGCAATACCTAGAAAAGTAAGTTGTCAAATAATTAGATTAGTAGATAGGTGCTGGAGTTCGTTTTTTGCCTCCCTCAAAGACTACTCAGAAAACCCTCATAAATATCTAGGCAAACCAAATTTACCAAGATATAAAGATAAGCTAAAAGGTCGGTGTGTGACGATTTATCCAGCTCAAGCGATTAGTAAAAGAGGTTTAAAGAAGGGATTCTTAGAACCTTCAGGAACAAATATATCAATCCCAACAAAAATTCAAGGAAAAGTCAATGAAATTAGATTAGTACCTCGTAATGGTTATTATATATTCGAGGCAGTTTATGAAGTAGAATCAGGAATACCAATAGATAATAATCGAGTGGCAGCAATTGATTTAGGGTTATCAAATTTAGCAACAGTTTCCTCAAATGTGAAGGAATTTCAACCATTTATAATCAATGGTAAACCTTTAAAATCAATTAATCAATATTATAATAAAAAGAGAGGAGAATTACAGAGTAAATTACAAAAACAAGGGGTCGAATGTTTCAATTCAAATAAAATCAATAAATTAACAAGAAAACGTAATTTAAAAGTAGAGACATATTTACATCAAGCAAGTAGAAAAATAATTAATAATCTTCGAGAAAACAAGATTGGGACATTAGTAATAGGGAATAATCAAAAATGGAAACAAGAGATTAATATAGGGAAAAGAAATAACCAAAATTTTGTTCAAATTCCTCATCATAAATTTATAGAACAATTGACGTATAAAGCTGAATTAGTAGGCATAAAAGTAATTATCAACGAAGAAAGTTATACATCAAAAGCTAGCTTTCTTGATCTTGATAATATCCCCAATTATCAAAAGGGAGTAAAACATAAATTTAGTGGTCAAAGAATAAAAAGAGGATTATATAAATCGAAAAATGGCTTGTTGATTAATCCTGACCTCAACGGTAGTTACAACATACTACGAAAAGCAGTTCCAAATGCTTATGCTGATGGAATAGAGGGATTAGGAGTAGTTCCATTCAGGGTAACACCTGGAAAAGTGAGTTGGTAGATAGATGAATATTTGTCTATAAACTTACAAACTCTGCATTGCCATACCTATTGAACGTTGAGCTTCATCTCGTAGTAGCTAGCACTAACTCCTTCTCCACAAAAAATTACCGAGCTAGCTGATAGCTAATAGCTGAAAGCTGAATGCTTACGATAGTAACGGCGCTGCATTTAACAATGTCTGAGTGTAAGGATGTTGAGGATAATTAAATATTTCTTCTGTTTTCCCTTCCTCAACAATTTTTCCACTATTCATAACAGCAATTCTGTCACAAATAAATCTAGCTACCCATAGATCATGAGTAATAAATAAATAAGTTAAATTTAATTGTTTCTTCAATTCCAACATCAATTCCAAAACTTGAGTTTGAATAGTAGCGTCTAACATACTCACAGGTTCATCACAAATAATCAGTTTTGGATTAGTAATCAAAGCTCTAGCAATAGCTACCCTTTGTTGTTGTCCTCCAGATAATTCTGAGGGGTATCTTTTGCCATATTCTGCTACTGGAGTCAAACCTACCTTTTCTAACATTTGCTCCACTTGAATTTTAGCTTTCTCTACACTAGCCAAATTATGAATAAATAGAGGGTCAGCTATTATCTGGTCAACAGTCATCATCGGGTTAAGACAAGCAAGGGGGTCTTGA
>NZ_JAAHGK010000642.1:0-4298 GCF_010672505.1 Okeania sp. SIO2B9
TATATTGCTTTTCCCTGTTCTAAAGTAATTGGTTTAAGATGAAAATATCCAGCATTTACTCTAGTTTTATCTGCAGGTTGAATCCATTCATAATTTTGTTTCCATGTACTCGTAATAATACTAATAATTATCAGAAAATTTTGTGGACAATGAGTATGAATACTAGAATTGACATTAAATAATGCTTGTAAATCTAACGAGCCATCCAATAACCGAGGAATATTATCAAGATTATCAAAACATAAAATAATCGGTTGAGATGCAGCCGAAATAATTCCCAAATTCGTCATAATTTTCTGAGCAGAATCTTCAGAATCTATACTACTTTTAATTCCCAAAGATTTTAAATCATCTTCGTCCAAATTGTCCCCCCGTAACCACTCACAAGCAATCGATATGTAATTTGAATTTAACAGATGATAAAAGGCGCTGAAAAAATCATTAGGATTATAAATTCCAGAAGAATAAATACCTTTGAGATTTCTAATAAATACTTTTCTTTCACCAATAATTTTTTGGAATAAACTACTATTTTGTGAATCTAGTAGACCTTTTAACCATAGTAACAACTGAGAATCTGTTTGACCCTCTGGAGTTTTCATCAGAGAGTCTACTGTTTGACGCAAAATATGACGCCAAATGTAATCACTATCAGGCCAAGGATCAATATAAACGAAAAAAGCTTTTGTGTTGAATAATTTTTTGATTCTTCCTAAAAGATAACTTTTACCAGAACCAGAGTCACCAGTCAGTATCAAAGTTCGGGGACGATTTTCCTGGGCAACCTGCTCTAGCACTGTTTCTATATCAGAGATAATATTTTGATGGATAGAATCGACATTCCAGTTAGGATTTTGTTGCTCTTGCCAAAAATTAATAGTATAAAGAGTTACTTGATCGAAAGGATTGGTTTCTCTTTGAATAATCTGATCTATAGATGTCATACTATAAACTGGTAATATTTTTTGGACTGGTTAGAGAATTACGATAGCAGATATAGGAAAATTGGTGTTGCTGAAGCGCGTGTATGATATTAATCTTAATGATTTAGGAGTCAGGAGTCAGGAGGGAAGAAAGAGTAGTAGAAGGAGAAGGTTTTTTGTTCACGCTCTTATCCATTAGCGTAGCTCCCCCGGAGGGGACACAGGATATTATACCTCAAATCACCAACACCGGAAAATTTAGTAGGGAATTATAAAAAACAAACTTCCACCAATATCTTGAGGTATACCTGCTTCAAATTGTTCTGGAGTGTAGGAGCTTACTTCTTGTAAGGAGCTTAATTCTATCTGGTCACTTTTTTCTAGACGGTAAAGTGCTAGATCTAGTTCTTCTCTAGATAAAGGAGGTTGTAATTTGTGTCGCAGATGAAAAATGGGTAGATAGTTATTTGTGCCTAGATTTTGGTCTAAATCTCGAATCACAGCTAAAATCTCAGAGTCAGTGGGTTGATCAGGCATCTTGGAAAACTGCTGTTTTTCTTGTTTAGGGAAGTAAAGCGAACAGTTAGTACGCATTAAATCAAGATAGTCGCTTAACATTTTTAAGGATATCTCTTTTGCAGTGCTGCGAGAAGAATATTCTTGGCACAAAAATTGCTTTCCTTTTTCTGTCAACCAAACATCTTTGATTTTTTGATCTATAACTTTAATCAAACCTTGCTGTAGTAAGTCTGTGATAACAGCTTTCCTATAGCTAGTATCAAGACCAGTCTCCGCTGGAGAAATAGCAGCTTTAGCAGTTGCTTTGAGCACTTTCAATTCTTCGGTGGTAAGTAAGTTAACAGCTTTTTTATTATTTAGGAGTGATTTTCCTTGAGGTGCTATATTAATTTTTGTAACTTCTCCAGTAAATTTTACCAACCCTCGATCGCAAAGTCTGGAGCAAATTTCATTTTTCTCAGAGACCTTCATTTCAGACTCTAGTTGAATTTTAGTAAAAGATACTTGATAATTTTTATAGCTCAGTAATTTTAATAGAAATTTTAAATCCTTAACATCCATGCGATCGTCTGTTCCTCACTTGCAAAAATCAACCAATTAATATTATTATTAATCAGATAGGTACACCTTGACTATTTTTTGCAAAAAAGTTAAAAAATAACTACAGATATTTGGATGGAGTAATGCGATCGCTCCCTGATATGGCCATAAAATCTACTGCCATAAGCTAATTTAATTCAGAGTAATTGAAGCAGAGCGCCATTCCTACAATCCTAACTGGGTAATACCTAGTCAAAATTGTAGTCTTAAAGTGATAACTGCAACAAAAGGTAGTATAGCAAGGAACGAGTTGGTCAGGACTTATGTTAATGATGAACCGTAAGACAGAGAAATACTTTTCCCATGCGTCTGTCGCACCCCGCGGGGTCACACCGCTGTTCCCTGCTATAAGTGTTGACTGAGTTCATAGCAAAAAATCAATTGCTACTAAGATGATAAATTATTTGTCTTCCATAGTCAATGAAAGTATGCTAAAGTAACTTTGTGAAAGTAAAATCTGGGTAAGAAAAAAAATAAACTAAGGCATAGCAAAAACTAACAAGTTCAAAAAGTAATGTTGGAGATCGTACTTACTTATAGCTGTATGAATTTCTAGCCTGAGAATTAATTATAATTTCCCAGATTATGCAATAATCATAAGTCCTGTTTGGCAGCACTAAGCAGTTTGCTCACCTCCCGACACTTAATCCTATTTTATCAAACTGTGATGAAATTATGGTTTTTCCAATAGCTGTAATAGCTGGAAATCTTGAATTTATCATCAAAAGTGATAAATGAGGAGCCACAAAAAAAATGTAACCGGGAGAATGCTATCTAGGCAGTATTAGCCCAAAACCTTTATTTGATTTTAGGAACCAAGGAAAGTTGAAAGCAAATGGTTTCATCAACGAAGCGAAAAAATCGACAAGAAGATTTACCAGTACAACCAGTAAGTTTGGAATTGACTCCCATATCCCAAATCACTGTACCAGACTCTCAGGTAAGAGATATTCCTGCTGAAAGACATGAAGCTCTAGTTAAGAGTCTTTCTGAACAAGGCAGTAACTTAATCCCATTAATTGTGAGATTGACAGATCATGACGATTCCGAGCAGCAATACGAAATAGTTCGTGGTGCTGATTGGTATCAAGTTGCAAAAGAAGCTGAAATCAAGGAACTATGGGCCTGGATTTATGAAATGACAGATGAACAAGCAAAGATAGCTGTGGCAGAGATAGAGCAGTTAACTCAACCACCTGTTGTAGAAACACCAGACTTTGAGCATCTAATGCAACAACTTGAGGTATCATTCGATAAAAAAGTAGATTCTCTCACAAAAAAAATCGATCAATCTATCAAGAAAAATGAGGAGGTACTCAAAAAACAAGTAAAATCTTTGCAGGTTCGAGGGACGGATGTTGTTCAAATTGAACAGCTCAAAAATTTGATTACAAATCTAGAAAATTCAGTTAACGATAAGGTAGAAAAATTGGCAAGAAAAATCACAAGCTCAACAACAAATAAAACAACCTCTAATTCTTTATCAGGAGTGAATGTGGACTTATTATCAAAACAACTTGACGATCTCGATAAACAAATAGAGAAAAAACTGGAAGGAATTGTCAAAACAATTAATCAGTTCTCCCAGTTAGTTCAAGATATTGAAGATGACTTAAAAACTCAAGTATCTGCGGTTCGGCGTCAATTACAAACAATACCAGAAGCCACTTCTACCGAAGAAGTTGCAACTAAAGCTGAGACACCGCGTAAGACAACAACCAAGAGTAAACCAAGTTCTACATCATCAAGGTCTAAGTCGAGTACAACAAAAACTACTACTAGAAAGACTAAAGCTCAAGCTGCTGCAGAACCAGAAGTTCCCATTGATGATTATGATACCAAATCACTCAGACAACTGAAGAAAATTGCCCAAGAGCGGAAACTTCGTGGCTATGCGCGTATGAAACGTCCTGAAATTCTCAAAGCTCTCCGAGAAGCTGACGCTGCTGCTAGTTAGGATGAGTGTAATCCGAGTATCAGTAGTGTAAAATAGCGCAGGCAGTTAGCCTGCGTCAAAAATTCAGTCAAAAGTTGCTCATCACAATAGGCACTGCCTCCTAATATAATTGTTAAATTTACGGAGAGTTTCAATCACCGTTTTGAACATCTGTTAAAGGAACGAAGAGTAACTTTTGACTATATTGCTATGACTAATATAGCAGAAGGAAGAAGGAAAAATCTTACGTTGTCTGAGTTTTAAGCTTTTGATCTTTACTAAGCTTTCCTTCGACTGCTATAAATTTATATTTATCTTTT
>NZ_JAAHGK010000643.1:0-4298 GCF_010672505.1 Okeania sp. SIO2B9
TGCTAATGCTGTTGTTTGGTTATGCTCCGATGCAGCTAGTTTTATTACAGGTCATTCCCTAGCAATAGATGGTGGTTATACTGTGAAATAGTTCGAGTTATATTTCCTAGTTAAGTCGAGAATTTGTACAAAAAAAGAAGGTTTTGCAAATTGCAAAACCTCTGTTAAAACTATTAAATTATCCACTGAATTCTTACATAGATTCTCTCCCAGAATTACCAGAAAAATTCCCAGAAAATCTGAATTTACCTGATGGGAAAGTGGTATTACTCAAACCGTCTAATCATTAAATTTAACTATTCAAACGTACAGGTGCAATGCCAAATGCAATCAACCGCGCGAGAATATCTCGCAGTATAGGCAACCGCAAAAAAGCAGGAATAGTAAACTGCTGATTTTGATTCAGCGCACGAGCAATCATTCGTTTTTGAGCTAACCCCTGAAACCATTGAATAACTGTAGTTGGAAATTCTCTTTGCCGTTGCACCTCTGCCAAATCCCACAAATGCCAACTCCCACGTTTTAGCGGTTCGCTGAGAATATTTGTTGCTACAACTGCATCTTGAATAGCATAGTTAATTCCGACTCCAGCTACAGGAGACATAACATGAGCAGCATCCCCAATGAACAGTAAACCCGGTAGATACCATTTAGGAAGACGACTCGACTCCACAGATAGAAAAGCAATATTAGACCAATCTTGAAGTAGATGGGAGCGGTCGCTAAATTCTGGAACTAACTCAACCAAAGATTTTCGCAAAAAATCTATACCAGCAGTGCGCAGTTGGGCAAAAGCACCCTTAGAAATCATATAACCTACTTGCCAAAAATCTGAGCGATCGAGCAAAACTACCATCTTGCCATTACCCACACGACCTGATAAACCATTAGGTTCCTCTGACTTGCGTGGCAAACGAAACCACATTACATCCATTGGTGGAGAAGTTTTAATTGGTTCAAAACCTGCTAACTGACGCATTCGGGAGAAACGACCATCTGCACCGACTGTTAATAATGCTCGAACTTCGTGCCAACCTCCATGACCGCGATAACGTATCCCACTCACTACTCGATCCTCTTCAATAATTTCCTGTACGTTTGCACCCATAATTAAATTAAAATTAGGATACTGTTGCGCTTCAGTAGCAATAAATTCTAAAAATTTTGCTTGTGGGAGGATAGTAATATACGGATATGCAGTTTTTAAGCGACTGAAGTCAGTCAGAGTAATGTCACCAGTGGGAGAATTTAACTTGAGTGTGCGAACTTTGGAATGGGGTAACTCTAACAAACGGTCAGCTAAACCTATTTGTGCCATTATTTCCATTACGGAAGGATGAATAGTATCTCCTCGAAAGTCGCGATCGAAGTCTTGATGTAATTCCAGTAGAGTAACTGGGATACCTTGACGCGCTAATAGTAATCCTAATACAACTCCTGCTGGTCCGCCACCAACTATACAACAAGTTGTTTGCTGTACATCAATAATTTCATGGGTATGATTAGTCATTTTATTTAAGTTTTTCTTTCAATTGATTTAACTGTTCTGGTGTTAGTTTAATTTGTACTTCTAATAACTGAGTTGCATCCTGAAATAAGATAATATTTTTTTCGACTAAAACTGCAGGATTATTAATTTCAATTCTTTGATATTTTACCTCTGGCAATGCAACTCTAATTACCAATTGTTGTTGAGATTTAGGAAAAATATATAATTCCTGACTAGTATGATTTAATTCTAACTTTTGCACAGTTGTATTGCTTTCTGTCGGAGAATTAGGTTTCCGCCAATAAAGAGTAATGCCACGAATTTCTGGTGTAGCTATCTCAAATATTTCATCAAATCTTTGAGGTTCCCAATCAAGTTCTGTAATATCGCCACTAGCAGGAATAAGTCGCTGTCGCCAGGTAATTTCTGTGTCAGCTATGGCTGCCCACCATTGACGGATCGTGTCTAGATTATTTGGATTTTCTGGATTATTGCTACCTAATTGCCAAATAGTTTTAAGCTGCATATATAGATGGTTTTAGTTAAGTGAGTATGAATTGATTTTATCATAGTTTTATAGTATAAAATTGAATCAAATTGAAATAATACGACAAAAAAATGACTAATCTTTTTTACCGTTTAATATTAACAAAAACAGGAGGGTGAGCAATCACTTTTTGGGTGCATCTCATATTTGCAAAAATACTTTTTTCCTATATATTCCCTGTTCCCTGTTCCCTGTTCCCTGTTCCCTAAAAGCAATATTTTTTTGGCTTTATTCAAAATTGAGGTGCACCCCACTTTTTTCTCTTCCATTCAATCAATCATTTTAAATCAAAGGAAGAGAAATAATCAATTCTGTGCGTTTATCTAATTCTCACTTAAAAGTTATTGTTCCGCCATGTTTTTCTACGATAATTTGCCACGCGATCGCCAGTCCTAACCCTGTTCCTTTGCCCACCCCTTTTATTGTAAATCCCTGCTTGAATATTTTTGAGTGCGCTTTTTCACTAATTCCTTGACGATTATCCGCAATTTATACCACCGCCATATTTTTCTCAGTACTTAACTTAATTTCGTACTAATAGTAATGCGATTATTGTTGACTTCAATGTCAGCGTAAATTTTGCCTTCACTTGCTTCGTCTAATGCGTCAACTGAAATGGTGTTTTAGATGGGGAGATGGGGAGATGGGGAGATGGGGAGATGGGGAGATGGGGAGATGGGGAGATGGGGAGATGGGGAGATGGGGAGATGGGGAGATGGGGAGATAAAGACACCTAGAAACAAAAATAAGAGTGCACAGTTTTAGCTGTGTCAGTCTAGTAGAGACCTTCCATGGAACGTCACTACTGTGGTCTATTCAAATGAAAACTGCTGTAAGTTGTGGAGAATGGCAAATAAAAAGAGTCCCTAATTGCTTTCCAGTCAAGCTATGAATATTTTCAGTATGACTGAGGGACTCCGTTGTCCTACCAGAGAGAAGAACACCATAAGCAATGTAATTTATATTATTAAATTAATGACAAGCTTTGTCAATACTTTTAGGTGATTAATTTCAGATTCGTTTTGTATCAACCATTTGTAGCAGCAAAATCAAAGAGTTTTATTTCATGAATTTTAGGGATTCTTAAGATTTAACTTTGGTAAGGCCAAAAAAAAATAATGATCAAAAATATCAAAAAAACTCTTGACAAATCCAGAAATTTATTGAATATTAGTTGCAATAAGTATGTAATATCCTCTGTAACAAGAGGTAAAAGGCCATAACTATCAATCTGGACATCAGAGAAAAAGTATTCAAACTTACTCTAGTCCAGAAGCAAAAAAAATGACCACTGTAATTAGTGGCCAAAGCTATGTATTTTGATTAAGAATATGATATCACAATTAGAACCTTCCACCCATTTCAGCAATACAGAATAGAGCTGAGTCATTACTGAGATGAGCGATCGCATTTCTACATACTGCCATCTGCTCAAATTAGTGACTTGGCCGACACAAAATTAGAATTTATGCTAGGGCAGTCTCCAATTTTATACTGCCATAGTTGTTGACTTTATGAAAGAAAGTTTTACCAAAAATGGTGTAACTTTCTGATAGATTGTCAACCAATTTTATCTGTAAAAAATAGATAATTATTCCCGGTATATATCTGCTTTATCAGTAGTTTAATTTACATATTTAGTAGACAATAATCTATTAATAGCCATCTTAAGCATAACTGCCTAAGCATTATTTAGTTGTAAAATTTATTGAACAAAATTAAATTGATATTTTTTCAAAAGACTCTTCAATAAGTTTTTTTTACAAAAGTAATTAATCATACTGTTTTTCTATGATTATGTGTATAATATATTTTTATATACACAGATATTAACTGATGTATAAAAAATAGTAGTAATTGTTGCCATAACAATTGCTAACCGGACTATAATCCAAGGAAAAAACCATGCAAACTTATGATAATTCAGAGGTTAAATACGATTGGTGGGCTGGTAATGCTCGCTTCGCTAAACTATCTGGTTTATTCATCGCTGCTCACGCAGGTCAAGCAGCTCTAATTACCTTTTGGGCAGGAGCTTTTACTCTATTTGAAATTTCTCGATATTCCCCTAGTTTACCTATGGGAGAACAGGGCTTAATTTTACTGCCACACCTAGCAACTTTAGGTTTAGGTATAGGTAACGGTGGAGAAGTGGTAGATACTTATCCCTATTTTGTTGTTGGTATTGTACATCTAATTTCATCAGCAGTCTTAGGTGCAGGAGCACTTTTTCATACTTTTAAAGTTCCAGAAAACTTAAAA
>NZ_JAAHGK010000644.1:0-4291 GCF_010672505.1 Okeania sp. SIO2B9
TCGCTAAATAGAGGGAAA
This sequence comes from Okeania sp. SIO2B9, assembly GCF_010672505.1. Taxonomy (NCBI): domain Bacteria; kingdom Bacillati; phylum Cyanobacteriota; class Cyanophyceae; order Oscillatoriales; family Microcoleaceae; genus Okeania; species Okeania sp. SIO2B9. The sequence continues at coordinate 19 of NZ_JAAHGK010000644.1, forward strand.
AAATCGCTCCAACCTAGACAGAGCAATAATTTCAAGGCCTTTTTAGCCACCAATAGCTACAATCCTTATATAACAAGGTTTTTGGGGGTTTTTGAAGTTATAAAGCGACAAGTCTATTAAGTATAGGTTATTTAGTGTGCCCAATTTGAGTAAATATCAAGCTTTCTCTAGTATCATTTAGGATTTCTATACTAACCTGTGGAGTAAAACTATGTATCATCAGAAATGGAAAAAAATAATTATTTTTTGTTTATTATTTATCTTGATTTTTTTTAGTACCATTATCTTAAAAATTCTCCTGGTAAAACAATCAGCGATCGCTGTAAAAGAAGATGACTGGGATAGATTTTTAGAAGAGAAAGACTTTATTGAAGCAGTAAATCAAGTTGAGTAGCATTGGGAAAGAGACTATGAAAATTACTTTGATGAAAATCTAGCTGACTTTTCAGTAACGGCTGAAGGTATCGCTGAAACTCTTTCAAATATATCTCAACAAACTGGTACAAAACCTGCTGTTATAGCAATGTGCGCTGGCATATTTACACATTATTTTTTGTACACCTGTTCGCTTAATGCACTTTGAGCTGGACATTGTAAATACCTGAGCGCACATTGCTATATTTGGATTTGGTCACGAGCAGAGCAAATGCAGCTAATATTAATAACCCTAGGCAAAAAACCAGAATTTTATAGTGTTACTGATGCAGATAAGGCACAGTTAATTAATACAGTTATAAGCCTAAATAATGTGAAGGCAAACTATCTCAACTACAATATCGGAACCGTAATAAAACAATTGGTTCAGCTAACTGGAAAAAGGCACAACTGAAGATAGCTAGACTGCATAGAAAATTAGCAAACATCCGTCTTGACTCACTTCATAAATTGACAACATACTTAGCCAAGAACCACGGTACTGTTGTCATTGAAAATTTGAATGTTAGCGGTATGCTAGCCAACCATAAGCTGGCGAAATCAGTTAGCAGATAGTGATTTTATGAGTTCAGGCGACAGCTTGAATATAAAACTCAGTGGTACGGCTCTGAGCTAGTAGTTGTTGATAGATTTTTCCCATCATCAAAAACTTGCAGTAGGTGCGGTCATGTTCAGGATATGCCACTAAGCCTGAGAACTTATAACTGTCCTGACTGTGGCTTGTAAATAGATAGAGATTTAAACGCCAGTATAAATTTGAGAGATGCGGTCGGGCAAGACCCGTGAATGCTTGTGGATGAGTAACCGCCGACGGCCTCAGTTGTTTGCATAGCATTCCGTAGGAAAGCAGGAAGTAAACAGTAAAATGTCGCATTATGACATTTTATATCGTTTTTATGAAGCAGTTACAACCACCCCTAGAATTGTCAGAGTTTGGTAATGAAATTTTTTCCCATCCTTATTATTGGTCAGCTTTTACATTAATTGGTAATCCTTGGTAAGTTTTTTGGGCGTTGATAATTTAGACCCTAGATCTTTCTGTATGTAATAATTATAATGTAACTCTAATAGTAAACAAATATTCCATTGCACTAAAATTAGCAAAGTAGGAAGCAGGAAGTAGGGAATAGGGAGAGTCCAAAAATTGGATAATTTATTTTTTGCTATTCCTTAACCCTAAAAGTAAACAAATAAATTGGGAGAGACCAAAACCATCCAAACAATGACTCAAATATATCATCCTCGCCAAAAGCAACTTCAATCTCTAATAGAAAAGTTATCTATACCTCAACAAGCAGCAATAAAATGGAATTTACTAGATTTGGCTTTAACCCATTCTACAGTTTCCTCAATACATAACTATGAACAGTTAGAATTTGTAGGTGATGCAGTAGTTCGACTGGTTGCGGCAGAGTTACTATTTGAAAAGTATTCAAATTATCCAGTAGGAGAATTTGCCGCCATTCGTTCTATTTTGGTGAGCGATCGCTCTCTAGCACAAATTGCAAATAAATATGGGTGGAGTCGTTATTTACTAGTATCTAAAAGTGCAGCAGGAGATCGAGCTGGAGAAGAATCACGAATAGCAGATTCTTTTGAAGCTGTTTTAGCTGCTCTTTATTTAAGCACCAATAGCTTAGAATTAATTCGCCCCTGGTTAGACTCTCACTTTGAAATCTTGATCGCAGAAATTCGCAGTGACCCAGCTAGGCAAAATTATAAAGCAGCTCTCCAAGAATGGACTCAAGGTCATTACAAAACACTGCCAAATTATCAAGTTGAGGAAACAAATAAGATTCATGGCGATCGCGGACGTTTCTTTGCAGAAGTTTGGTTTAAAGGCAAGAAACTTGGCATGGGTAAGGGACCATCAATTAAAGCTGCGGAACAAGCTGCAGCTAAATCTGCTTTGAATCAATTGAAAGCTAAAAGTTTTGAACAGTTAGACGATCTACTTTAGTACCTGATAGATAAAGTTATTCATGGTAGTTAATACTCACCAATCTTGAAAACAAGGTGAATATTCAAGGAGTCAGAAATCAGAAGTGTGTTTGCGCAGCATTCGGATTGAAAATCAGAAGTTAAAATTAGTGGGAGAATGGCTCTTTGCGTAGCATTCCCCAATATATCAAGGAACAAGCGTATTTGACATTAAAGTCTTGCTATGTAAGCTTTTGAGCCTATTTTTTAGGTGTTTTTGACTAATACAAATTTGAAAAAAGAATGTTACGAATAATAAGTGTGATTAAAAGACAAGTACAGGAAATGTCCCTTTGACAAAGGGGTGGAACCCCGGGACGACACCAGTTGCAAGCGGTCGATCTTCGGAGCTTCCCGTAGGGTGGGATGGCGTTTTGCTCCCCAACATGTAAAGCGTTAGCGTTTGCGCAGCATGACCATAGGAAAGCTCCTCTGGAGGAGGAAAGAGGCAGCGGCTCTGTCACTCTTCGGGTCTCCTCGCCATATCCAATCCACCAACAGAGCGGTCAGAACCCGCGTCGGCGTGAGACGCAAGGGAATGCTGACCAAGAGAGGGAACGCGCACCAAAAGAAAAAGAGAATTTATGACCTAAAAATTGGTATTGAAGCCATTAATTCTGTACCTCGCCAATCCGACGGCTTCCCTACCTGAGTTCTGACTTCCTCTCCTGGGAGGGGGAGGGGCGAGGGGTGGGTTGACTCCGAATAAATACCCTATTGTAGCAAATATTTATCAATTTTGTATAAAGTCCCGATAAGGGAGTAGGGAAAATAGGGAGATGTGATCTGCATAGATAGGATCGGCTTTTTCATCACTAATTATCTGGATTTAATATCAATCGAGTTGCATAAGGCTAACGCACATTGAATCTAGTATAACTATCAGCCATGGCATTTTGATTCTGTATGTAAATTAACGCAATGCAAAATCAGACCGTAATCTCAAGTCTAAATCTTCCTCTGGATAAATCACGACTACCTCCGCTTTTTCCCGACCCAATAATACTCCAGCTAAAGCACCCAACCCAGCACCAGCTAATACTCTTTCTGTAGCAATTACTTTATCCCCAGTAATACCAGATAGTAAAGTAGCAGCAGCACCACCGACAGCGGCACCCTTCAAAATATCTCCAGCATCAGCACCCTTTGTGATTTTTTCAGTATCGGTAACTACCCTAGAAATAGCGTCAAAACGAAACCTTCTGCGACCGCGGATAATTAACTGTTCGGCCAAAAATTGAGTACCATCTGAAACAGGTTGTAGTTGACCTTCTATTAAACTGCCAAAGGGTATAATTACTCTTCCTTGAACATCTCGAATATCTTGTGCTACTGTTAGCCTTAATCTCATAGATTCATCTGGACTTAGGACTACTTTTTCTGCTTCCTCATATTCGACAGGTATAAGTGTCCCTGCTGGTATTCGTGCTACAGAAAACGGTCTTCGTTGGTTATTAGGAAGTTGTCTTTGTTGGTTCCCAAGAAACGTTCTTCGCCGATAAAATTGAGCCATAGCAGGATTTGAAATTAGAGGTGTTGCTGTGGCTAATGTCATACCTAAACTTAATAATAAAGATGTTCCGAAATGCCATTTTTTTGAATTAAACATAGATAATATTCTCCAAATAGAAAATTTTCAGCAGTGTAATAAATATCTGATGAGATATAGCAGTGCTAGCTCAGGGGTTTACCAGGGTCATTTCATTCTGGTGCAGGATGGCAGAAATAACTAACCAGTTACAAAATCCTAAAAGCCTTACCAATCAATAATTTTAACTTTTAACTTTTAACTTTTGACTTTTGACTTCCGCGTAGCGGCACTAGATTTTGGCAATGAATTTATTGATTTTCAGACAGG
>NZ_JAAHGK010000645.1:0-4287 GCF_010672505.1 Okeania sp. SIO2B9
CGCCTAAATCAACACCTACAACATCAGTAGTTTTTGGTGTGGGAGTTGCACGCTGATCAAACGCTAAACTTAAGTACCAATCCCCCGCTTGTCTACTAATGGTTATTTTTTGAGTAGTCGCCTCAATCCGAAAAGAGGATGCGGGTCTTGCGTGAAGTTTGCAGCATAGGGTCAGACCAGACCCTGTACTCTCCACCATCCCCACACTTCCCACCCTCCCTCGCCTGTTTGGAGTTAGCGATCGCTACTGAGTAGTCCCATCATACTGTATCAGCCACTTTTGCAAGAGCTCTACGATCTAATCTATCTAAAATTTCCAACATTTCCCGTTCAAAGGCCACACTAGCGCGATTAGTTTTACCCCCAATATAAACCCGCTCGCTTTCTTGCCAAGCCCAAATTTGCGAGTGAGAAACATAACTCATCAACACACTCAACATCAATAAACCAAAACCTAAATAAACAATAGGAATTCCAGGGTCAGCTTTTATTTGTAAACCCGTGCTACCTATAATCTTGTCAACAAATAGCGTTATCCCATTAACTTCTGTAGACATTCCTTCCCGCACACTAGCAACTAATTTACCAGTAGCATCGTAAATTAATACAGTTCCTTGTAAATCTCTTGCCAGTAGAGATACACCCTCACTCAAATCTGGTTTAGTCGGAATCCAAGTTCCCCAAATTCTGCCCCCTCCCGCCGTATTTAATTTGGCCATTGGTAACTCAAAAACAGGACTTCTATTAACTCTGACTTGAACTGCAGCGATCGCCCAATCTGCCTGATACATTGTCACCCCATGATATCTCATAGGTTGATTTACAAATATAGTTTTCCTATCGACTTCAGAGCCATTTTTATCTAATACTGATAGATCTGAATAAAACTGGTCAATTGCTCCTTCTGGAGTATAGTCAATCCAGAAACGATTTACCCGGACTAACCAATCTTGAGGAATTTGTGATTCGGCAAAAATTCCGGCATCCACAATATTTTTAATTTGAAAAGTTTCTCCACTCGGCACTATTTCTTGACCGATAAATCCAGTCATTGAACCAACTATTGACCCTGCTAAAATAATCAACATACTAGCGTGAACTATTATCGGGCCAATTTTGCCAATAATTCCTTTTCGCCCATAAAGTTTATCTCCTTCTTGAAATACCTGATAACCACGTTGCTGTAATATTTTTTCTAGGGAATCTAGGGAAGCTTTTTCTATTTCTGTGCTTAATGCTAAGTTCTCAAATTGTTGTTTCTTATTATAGAATTTCCAGCGATTAGCAGACTTTAGAGCTGGCATTTGTCGCGTAAAAGTACAAGCTGTTAAACTTGCTCCAAACAAAACTAATATTGATAAAAACCACCAAGTACGATAGACATGGTCTAACTCTAATAACAAAATTACTTTCCAAGTCAAAAATCCAAATAATGCTGGTTTTTCTGGATAATTTTCCTGATAAAAATTTATTGATTCACCTTGCTCTATAACTGTCCCAGAAATACTGCTTATAGCAATTACTAATAGTAGAGCGATCGCTAACCGTAAATCAGCCAATAATGGCAATATTTCTCTTCTAAATATTTTGAGAGGATTGAACGTCCAGCCTAATCCTGAATCTTTAGCATCCATTAATTTAATTCCTATCAGATTTTATATTTTTTCATCGTAGTGTACCAATAGTAATATTCCCTCGAAAAAGTCAAGTGCAGCAATCCTAAATCATTCGTCATAACGGTACTTTGAGATTTTTGATACCGAAAATGGCTTTAAATCCAGTATTAGCAAGGGAAATACCTGAAAAAGGTAAAAATAGCTGTTTGTGTAGGATGACCGAGGAAAACCTAGTAGCTCGTCCAGACTAAAATTGTGGGTAAATACAGGCCGATAATATTGAATTTACTGCCTTCTGCCGCAATTGCTTTACCCACATTTTAAAGCTAGACACGCTACTAGATATATCTAAAAAATAGTTTTTCAAGGTAAAACCATTACTGTATAAACTTTTGAGCATATTTTTCACCTATTTTGACTGTTTTTTATTCGTCGCCTCAACCATAAATTACTACTATCTATCAGACTACTTTTTTTAACTAGCTATCAGCTAGCCTCGGTAGGAGAAACTGCGTTAACAGCTTTTAGCAGCTCCGGGTAAAAATCCCCAGCTTCTTATCAGCCGGATGGCCCTCGGAGGATTTGAAATCTCCTTTCCATTCCGGAATACTCCACAAACAAGGGGGTCTCAAAAAAAATCTGCTGATTGCTGATTGCTGACCGCTGACTGCTTCTTTAAGTAACTGGTACTATTCTAAATAACAGTGAAAATACACCAAAACCAACTAATAAAATACCACTAGCAGGTGTAATCCAACTAGACCATTTTCGCAGTTCTAAAAATTTTTTAATATTAGCTATAAAAGTACCTGCTAATATCAAAGGAGTTACATAACCAAGGGCATAAAATAACAATAAAATTCCTCCTAAAACCAAATCTCCAGTTGTAGAAACCCAAGCTAATAATGTTGCTAATACGGGAGTGCTGCAGGGAGATGCGACCAAACCAAATGTTAAACCTAATAAATATGAACGTATTCCTTTGGGTAAATCTTGAGAAATCCATCCCATACTGTCAAAAGAAGGCATAGGTAATGGCAATGCTTCTAGTAAATTCAGACCCATTAAAATAGCAACTATACTAACAATAATTGGCAATCCTATACCTACTTGACCATATACTTTTCCCAGTAATGATGCTAGAATTCCCAAACCAGCAAGAGTTGTGGCTAATCCTAAAGAAAACCAAGTAGATTGAACAGCAGCTTGGAGACGACTTTTAGCTTCATATCCGCCAATGTAGCCAATAGTTATTGGTAACATCGAAAGCATACAGGGTGTCAAACTGGTAAGTAAACCAGCTACAAATATAATGATCAAACTGACCCAACTTAGATGTATGAGCTGAGTCTTCACTATGGTATTTGCATATTGAGTAGTTTGGTAAAGTAAAGTCAGAAAGGTTTCCATAGTTATGATTAAATTTAGTAGAAATAAAATATTTACTTCAGTGGCAGAAGTTATAGGATGGCAGAAACTGAAGGTTCTGTGATTAGACACATAGAATTTCTTGCCTTTTTGCCATGAAGGCTGGAATACTGGATATTTTCCACTTCCTGCAAGTGAAGTTCTCTCCCGTTAAATCGGAGATTATAACGGGAAGCTCGCAAGCAAAGATAATTGAACCCAAGTTTTAGAAGTTTTTTGCTTTGCTGGCGTAACGCTAGGCGAACACAGGCTGACAAACGTCTTACGCCTCCACAAGCAGGCAAGATGATACCCATCTCGCTTAAAGCTTTATCCAATATGTTAATTGCTGCATTCTCGTCTCTGTCTAGTACCGTTCCACATTTATAACAAGAATGAGTTCTAACTGATAAAGTCTTAGGTACTTTTTGACCACAATTACTGCAATTAATCGATGTGTTATGAGGGCTAACTTTAACAACATGAACACCGCGTTTTACCGCTACTGCATTCAGTTTTTCAATAAAAGTTCCCCAGGCAACATCATAAATCGATTTTGATAGTTTAGTATTTTTAGCTAAACCTTTAAGATTAAGGTCTTCAACGGCAATTAAGTCATATTGTTTAACTAACTTATAAGCTGTTTTGTAGTGAAAATCTTCTCTTTGTCTAGCAATTTTTTGATATAATCTAGCTATTCTATTCTGTGCCTTTTTCCAGTTATTAGACCCGTTTTGTTTTCTGGGTACTTTACGCTGTTTTCTACCTAAATTAGATTCTACTTTTCTATATAAATTAGGCACAGAAACAGTCTCATCAGTATTAGTAGTTAAGATTTTTTTTAAGCCTACATCAATACCTATAGCAGTCTTAATATTATCTGTAGGAATTAAACCCACCCCTTCAGTTCCCCTCCCTGGAAGGGTTAGGGGAGGGTTATCTTCCCAGCTAAAACTCACATAATAGCCGTCAGCTTTTTTGGTTATAGTTGCAGTTTTGATAACAAACCCATCTGGTATAGGTCTATGAACTATTACAGGAATAGTACCAAACTTACTAATAATGATTTGCTTGCTATCAAACTTAACTACTGCTCTAGGATGATTGACTCTACTGAAACAAAATGACCTTAACTTACCTGATTTTTTGAATCTAGGTCGCCCTCCACTTTTACCTTTCTTTTCAGATATTAACCAACGTTTCCAACCTTTATCTAGTCTTTGCAAGTTAATTTGCTGGACTTCAGAATAGATTTCCTGATAAT
>NZ_JAAHGK010000646.1:0-4287 GCF_010672505.1 Okeania sp. SIO2B9
TCAAATATATAAATGAGTATTTAGCAAATCATTCATTTATCAAAGAAATGAATGCTTTAAATAGGGCAATATTCAAAGTTATTTCAAGTGTATATTCAGTAAAGTAATAGGTATTAGTAACAAATACTTTTAGTTCCCTTTCATCACTTAAAATAACTTTGAATATTGCCCTATTTAAAGCATTCATTTCTTTGATAAATGAATGATTTGCTAAATACTCATTTATATATTTGGATATAGTATATTTTCTGTACTCTATTTCCTCTTCCCCTCTAACTTCTAAATCTTGCGTTTGTATTCCTAATTTATTTTTCACAAAATGATCGAACTCTCGTGGAAAAAGTTTGTAATCATTTACCTTCTCTTCAAAAAGACAATTTTCTTTGAAAGAATCCGCATGAATTTTATATCGAAGCATTTGTCTATAAAGCTCCCAAGGATATTTAAAATTGCGTTTATTCCCTTCAATTAAATCAATAATTTTTTGATTATTAGGTAAAATTGTGTCAAGACATCTTTTCTTCCATACTTTTTTCACATCGCCTGAATTTCCTTTTGTTGCCTGTTCTGAAAATGGACCATATTCCTCAAAAATAGACCTATTTTCTTCTAAAAGGTCATTTACTTCTCTCAAAATCTCATTTTCATCAGTGGTTACCAGAGTCTTAAAAAGTGCTTGGATTTTACTAGAGTGTTGCTCTTTCCATTCGCAGATTTTTTCGACTGAATATTTATCCTCAAGTTCATCTATCATCTTATGGCAATCAAGACAAAGCATAATTAAGTTAGACGTACCATTCTTTTGTATAGAATCAGCTAGTGCGTGTTCTGAGCGATGTCCAGTATTTCCTGCCCCAATAATATGAGCAGCATTGGCTATACTGACAGATTCATCTCCAATATCCGAAAACAGGTACTTATGACAACTAGGGTTTTGACAAAATCCTCCGCACTGAGACCATAACTTTCGTTTTGTATTAGTTGATATTGATTCCCTAGCCATTTATGATATTTGCTGTATTGATTTGGATGAAGGTTTGAATAAGTAATACTAACATGAGATTTCTAATATTTAGGCAATTCTCTAATGTCTAATTTATAGTTAAGACGTACCGCCTTTTTAGGCTTATAAAAATCCCTTCGTTCAAAAGTTTATCACCAATAAATCTAACAATAAGTTTACCTTTTAGCGTTAGTTTTCATGGATAATTTTGCAGAAAAATATAGTATTTGAAAAAGCATATATTAATCTTTGAACCCACTGATATATCCAACAAAAAAATCAAATTTTAACGACAATGATACAACTTATAACGATAACCATTTATTTTAGGTAGAGAATTAGAATACTTCCGACAATTGAAAGTTTCTAAATCGCTTCCTTCCACTTTCAAATTAACTGCCCATAAATCTAGAGGTCGTGGTGTTTGAGAAAGGAATTTAGCCAAAGCTGAATCAGGAATTAATCTTTGCTCTTGTTGTCTTTTCATTAATAAAAATCGAGGTTGAAAAAAACTAGAGATATTGATTTTCTCTTCTTGACGTTTAAATTCCAGACCAAGGGCAATTAAAGCCCGAATTTCAGCATGAGTTTGATAAGTTGTAGCAATTAAAGACGGATTTTTAGACTGTTTTTTAATTGCCTCAACTAAAAGGTCTGCACGCCGTGATTTTTGATATCCATAATTACTAACCACCGTTAATCCACCGCATAAACCCATTAACAAAACAACAACAACAACTCTTTTATTAATCAGTTTTAAATTTGCCGAAATTAAATCTTTTTTCGTTGCTCCTTCCCCTTTTATTTTCCCACTTCCCAACTTCTGTAAAAAATTTATTAACTGGAAAAATTGAAAATTTTTCTCCTTCTCAGAAAAAACATTTTCCACCTCTGCCTGATTTTCCAAATTATCAAAATAATTGGGTCTAAAACCCCACCTTTTAAGGCGAAATATTTTTGGATAGTTGCTCAAATCCCCGTTATAAAAATCACTTCTGATAACTTCGTTAACCCAACACTTGCCCAAAATTGCCGCCAATAAAATAATGACAATAGGAAAATAAACAAAATGATAACGAGCAGCAAGAGATAAATCTTTACCCATACCATAAATAATAAGTAAAAATAAAGCGATCGCTCCTACAAAAAAACCGACAAAAACCTGAAAAGATAAACGATTATCTATATCATTTATCAGTGCTTTCCCACCTTGCCATAAACCAGGAACAACCCAAAGCAACATAACCAAAAGTGTCACTCCAGACAAAATAGTAACAAATAAACTTGTGCCTTCAATGGGCAAAAGCCATACCATTGTCAATACCCAACCCAATAAACGAGGGATAGGATGCCAAATTTCATCAAGCTCAAAGCTAGTTGATATCCAGTCAGTCAGTTGACTATTGCCAATACCACCTACAATAGGCCACCAAACCAAACCACTAATCAGCGTTCCCAGAGCAACCAAATAAACTCGCAACCAATAGCGTTGAAATAGGTTTTGAATATCTCTCAACCAAAACCAACCAATAACTAATCCCTCCGCAGTCAACGCCAAGGCAAAAAAATAGTGAGTGGAAATGCCCAAACTATTAATTATAACCCAAAGAAAGCCCAGCCATATCGGAAATATCTTGCGTTTTTGAAGATAGGGTATTATTGCTGTCAAACAAGTTACAGAAGCAATAATCCATAAAATTGTTAAAGTATAATGACGAGATTCTTGGGCGAGGTAAATGCCATAAGGAGAAATAGCCATCAATGCTGCTGCTATATGACCTATTAATGGAGAAAATGCCAACCAACCCAAGCCAAAAATTGCCGGAATAGTAATTACACCAAAAATAGCACTGAGCGATCGCCCTACCCAAAGAGAAACCAATTCTCCGTCAGTGGTGAATAATTTAAACCACAAATGATTTAGTACAAAATAGAGTGGAGGATGATTATCTTCACCCAGTAGATGATGAATAACATCGGTAGGAGTAGAGGTTGACTCAAATTGTAAGGGTGACAGTAATTGGTCTAGACTAATAACTCGATCTAAAGGTAGGTCAAAAAAGCTATGACCTAGACTATAACCCAATGTAGCAATTTCGATAGATGAGGCAGATTTTTCAGCTAAGTTTGTCCAACGTAGAGTAATGCCTAGAACTATCCAACTAAATAGCAGTATTAGATGCAACCACCTCTGATGATTTTGGTTAACTCGATCATTTCTCATTCTTTTGAGTGACATCTCCCACACTAAGCTGACGCTATAGTATGGACTTCTCGTTTCCTAGCCCCGGTATCCCGTCGGGCTCCACGAGCTTTAAGGACGGAATGCCCTACCGCCCTATTTTTGATATTTATCGCCGCATTTAAGTCGCGGTCTATTACTATGCCACAATGCGGACAAGAATGAGTTCGTATGTCTAATTCTTTAGGGACTTTTTCTCCACAATTTGAGCAATCTTGGCTTGTATTTTTGGGGTTCACAGCTATAGTCTTTTGTCCAGCATTTCCAGCTTTGACAGTTAAAATAGATAAGAATTGTCCCCATCCAGCATCATTAATTGATTTACTCAAACGGGTTTTTGCTAGCCCTTTAATATTTAAGTTTTCATGGGCGATAACTTCAGCTTTTGATAATAATTCATTGGCTGTTTTGAAGTGAAAGTCTTTACGCTTGTCAGCTACTTTTTTATGTTGTTTAGCCACAGCTAGAAGAGCTTTTAACCATCTTTTGCTACCTTTCTTTTTACAGGATAAGCGTTTTTGTAGAGTCTTTAATCGCTTCTGAGATGAGCGATAATATTGAGGAATGGGAACCGACTCTCCGTTACTTGTTACCAAAAAGTCTTTTAACCCCATATCTATCCCCAAAGTATTTTCTGAGGTAGGTTTAACTTCAGTTGTGAACTGAGGAACCGACTTATCTTCTAGGGATAGCGTCACATAATAACCATCAGCTTTGCGACTAATAGTAACAGTTTTGATTTGAAATCCTTCTGGTATTGGTCGATGCTGAATCAACTTTACCTTACCAATTTTGGGCAAGTTTATCTTGTTTCCTTCAATGCAGTCTTGCTTGATTTGAGGATAGCAAAAGCTTCGATAACGTCCTTTTCCCTTAAACCTTGGCTTCCCTAATCTAGTTCCATTTTTGTCTGCCTTAAACCATCTATCAAAGGCAAGTTTTACCCGTTTTGTGCAGTCTTGTAATACCTGAGAATGAATTAGCTTGTATTCAGGAAACTTATCTTTGGTATTGACTAAATCTCGTTTTTGAGAGTAATAAT
>NZ_JAAHGK010000647.1:0-4285 GCF_010672505.1 Okeania sp. SIO2B9
ACTTTTTCGTGAGTTCCAGTAGGTTGCACTTCAACAATTTCTCCATTATGTAGTTCAAATCGACCATAACCATCAGGATACCAGTCCCAAAACTCCTCTAAAGTCATTAACTTAATATCCGGTTTTTCTGCTGAAATAAGCATCTTAAATACTCCTAATAATTTCGGTTTTGAAGAAGGCAGAAGGCAAAAGATAAATCTATTTGGTTCTCAGGAAAAATTCACGGAGGAAAAGCAGCAAGAAAATTAGATAATTTCTGTAGTTTTAACTGGCTTTATTTAAGTTATTTCCCCATAACTCTAATATAGGAAAAAAAGTAGCGATCGCTCCATATTTAACTGAATTTTTTAACATTTTCTTCAGATGCCTTGTTGACCATAAATCAAAACTATAGGTATCGGAATTAAAGCTAAAAATGGCAAAAAATACCATAAAGTTGCTCTAATAGCTACACCAAAATAAGACTTAAAATTATCTCGATAAATTCGGATACTAGCACTAACAACATTCCCTACGCTTAAAAGTTTAGTTAGTTTTATTGGATTTTGAGACATGGCTAAATTTACAACTGATAACTGATAACTGAAATGACCCTACTACAACAAAACTAAATTTCTTGTTTTCTTAACTGTAAATCCATACCTTCTCGACGTGTTCGGAGGTCATAATAAACTAGAGCATTTATAGCTTGCCAGAATGGTAATAAGAAGACATTACTTAATAATCCAATACTATATCCCATGAGAAATAATAGTAATTGAAAGCTGGCATCTGTTGGGTTAGCAGGAATAGTTGCTTTCAGAATATTTTCGAGTATTCCAGCAATAATTTGTACAATTATCCCAATTGGTAATGTCACTAAACTTGCGATGAACAATACAACAAAAATTCGCCCTACATATCCTTTTGTTAATTCCCAGCTACGTCCTAAAGTTTGAGTCGCTGTTATATTTTCTTCTACAGCTAAAGGCATATCAAAAACAAAAAAACGAATTAATAATCTAACTATAAAAATTAAGGCAATAATAAAAATAACAATTCCAATTAAAACTAAAACTACTATAGTTCCCACATTTGGCTGACTAGCATTTGCCATTCCAGCAATAATACCAGCCAAAATTCCAATAACCACAGAAAGAATCAGCCAAATTCCAATTCCAATTAAAAAAAATAGAAAAAATGCTAGGAAAAAAATCCACATTTTAGGTTTTAAAATACGCCTAGCTTCACGAACAGTTTCTGGTTGATTAGCTAACTCTCCGAATACTAACCTAGCAATTATGGCATTATTAATAATTGACTTTGCCGAAGAATAAATAAACAATAATAACCATACAGGAATTAATAATAAAAAACTTGAACTATTGGCTTGATTATAAATCAAAATTAAAGGTATGGGAATCAAAGCTAAAAATGGCAAAAAAGACCATAAAGTTGCTCGAATCGCTACACCCAAATAAGGCTTAAAATGGTCTCGATAAATTCTCATCCCAGCACTAACAATATTCCCAGCACTTAGGGGTGCAATTGGTATTGTTGAATTTTCAGACATAACTAAATTTATCTCAATTATTTGCAGTGAAAATTTTATATTTATCTTAAACTAATCAAAGGTAACTATTAGGAAAACTTAATGAATATTAACCGTTGGATTAGACGTAGAGAAAAAAATTGGCAGCATTTAGACTCTTTATTAAGGCAAGTAGAAAAAAAGGGATTAAAATCATTGCCAGCAGCTCAAATCAGGGAAATGGCCAGTTTGTATCGTTCTGTATCGGCAGATTTTGCCCGTGCTAAAACTCACCAAGTGGGTAATATTCTGGAGCAAGATTTGCAGAGGTTGACTACTCGTGGTTACACTCAAATTTATCAGGGAAACCAGAAGCAGGAATGGCAAGCAGTCTGGGAGTTCTTTCGTTGGGGGTTTCCAGCAGTGGTGCAAAAAACTTGGGCTTATACGGCAGTGGCGACGGCGTTTTTTTTGGTTGGTGGGTTGGTGGCCTGGTGGTATAGTTGGCAAGACCCAGTGTTTATGTCGTTGATAGTGCCAGAATCTTTGATTTCTCAAGTACGAGACCGTCAAGAATTATGGACGGGGTCAATAGTAGGAGTTGAACCTCTGGCTTCTAGTAATATTATGATTAATAATTTACGGGTTTCTTTTTCTGCAGTAGCTGGTGGTATTAGTGGTGGTATTTATACAGTTTATTTGTTGGTATTTAATGGATTATTAATTGGGGCAATTGGCGCTCTAGTTAGTCAACATAATTTGGCTGTTCCTTTTTGGGCTTTTGTATTTCCTCATGGTGCTTTAGAATTACCTGCAATATTTTTGGCTGGTGGAGCTGGTTTATTAATAGCAAGAGCTATTTTATTTCCGGGTAAATATGGTCGAGTTGATGCTTTAAAGTTTTATGGTTTTCAAGCTGCACAGTTGGTTTTTGGTGTTGTAATGTTGTTAGTTATTGCTGGAATTATTGAGGGATTTTTCTCGCCTAGTCCGTTAGTGCCTGATATTTTTAAGTATATTGTGGGAATGGGGTTATTTTTGTTTTTATGTATTTATTTTAGTCAAAAGAAGGGAACAGGGAACAGGGAATAGAATAGAATAGAAATAAAGATAGGTGTACCTTATTAGTTTGAGAAACGCTATCAAAAGAAGAGAACAGGGAACAGGGAATAGAATAGAATAGAAATAAAAGATAGGTGTACCTTATTAGTTTGAGAAACGCTATAATATATTCTTGGGAGTAGGGGTTAGGGAGGAGGGAAATATAGCATATTTCTCCCATAAGAAGTTTGAAGAAGGAGACAGGAGACAGGAGACAGGAGACAGGAGGAAAATTACATGGGGATTCTAACCCCAAGTAATTTTGAACACCGTGTAGACGGTGGGGTATTAAACCCACAAAGAAAATGATAAAGTATTAACAATTAAATATTTGTAGTGCGGGCATCTTGCCCGCGATAGGTATATCTCACCCTTGGTGGAATCTGCTGTAATGAATAAGATATCTTTATTTCATGGAAATAAATTGCTAAAAATATTCTTACTTATTACTTAATCACTGAAATGTTCAATAAGTATCGCATTATTTTTAGGAATTACTATCAGTCAGAAAAAATGCAGAATAACTCAATTATTCAATTATGAAGTACAAATAACTCCTCCATTACTTCCGAGTAAAGTGTGAAAAATATTTTTTTTAGAGTTTAATTAAACATAGCATTTTTTTGAGAATAGGTATTATATTCTGTCTGGATAATTAGCGATATAACTAAGTTCCGCACTCTGCAAACAAAAAACTTATCCAGAGCAAAATCCCCTATTCTCTCTACTCCCTTATTTATCAGAGATAATATTAGAAATATAGCAGTCCAAGGAAAGGTTAAGACATATCAAAAGCTTAAAACTCAGACAACGAAAATTTTTCCTTATTTCGATTCTTCTTCCTTCTTCCTTCTACTAATAAATATGAATAGCAAGCCAAATTGTTTCTATCTTTGGATCGGTTGAAATAATTTTATGTGGGGTTTTAGCTGGTATAAAAATATGACTATCTTTGACTAATTTTGTTGTTTTTTGATTGATTTCTAATATGGCGGAACCTTCAAGCAATGTTACCCATTCATCTTCATCTTGAATAAATTCTTTACTGACGAAATTAGGGGGTGAAATTATTTTATTAATTTTGACATTTTTATGTGATAGTAAATTTTTTAATATCTCTTCCATGATTTTTGATTAAAATGGTAGGTTTTAGGTTTTAGGTAGTATAGCAGTTGCCATTACTGTTAGGAAATATCATCAAGTTGAAAACTCAGACAACACCATATTTTTCCTTCTCTCCAAGATAACTAAACACCTTCTTCCTTTTTCTCTCTTCCCTCTTCCTTCTTCCTTCTTTCTTCCCCTATACAACTTTATTCAAAATAAATAAACTTTCATCCCCTCCACGTCCAATTCTTAAAGTTTCGTCTAAATAAGTAATATCTAATGTAGCAACTCTACCTTGAGGATTATTAGCTGCTACAACTTTAAAAGGATTTAGTTTGGGAGTATTAATACCCACAATTTTCTCAATTGCCAAATAACGTTTATCAAAATAAACATTGATGCGTTTATCTGCTAAACCAGATTTATCTATAGCTAGTTCAAAACTAGCAGTTACTTTTACATTTCCTGAGATTAACTTCAGAGGATGTTGTACTTCAGCTTGATTAAAAAATACTTTATTAGTAACATCAATTACTTGATAAACTTTACCTACTTGTAAACCCAATG
>NZ_JAAHGK010000648.1:0-4282 GCF_010672505.1 Okeania sp. SIO2B9
CAACAGTTTTGCAGGATGTCTGTAAAAGAGTAGAAACAACATTTTCTAGATTTGTAACAGGTGATAGTAATACAAAAGAAGCGGTAAAACTGTTGAGTAAAGTTGGGAAAAATCCAGATATTAACTACTATGCTTGACTTTTACTGTAGCCTTTTTCAGTTCTGGTAATTGCTTCTTCTGGTTGTAATAATTTGGTTTGTCTTTTAATTCAGGTAAATGAGAAATCAGAGGATAAGCATTGATAGGACATCTGTCTTGCTCCCACCAGTTAAAACGTTCTCCTAACATTCTGTTGTACCAATACCGACAAACCCGAAGTCAGTTGTTTAGTGTTAAGTTCTGGCTAGTTTCTGGATATATACGATATTGGTATGTATATTTCATTGCTAATAGTTAAAAAGTTTTGATATATTCCTCCTGAACAATTTTTGAGCTTAATTATTATTGCTAGCTTAACTTGAATGAGAAGAAATCTAGTATATATTTCTGTAGATTTACAAAAGTTTATAATTCTTTATAATTAAGAGCTTGCTAGCAGTGTATATTCCAAAAAAGTAGAAAACTTAAAGAAATAAGCTCATAAATTTATACAATCTAAGTTCCTGGTTCAGGAGTAGATTGTAGCAATGAGCCAAAATTTTTCAGTTTTGTAACTAAAAAATACATTTTTTCAGCAAACCAGATTTTACCTAGGAGATAGTTCAAATGGTTTTTGGACCAGCA
This sequence comes from Okeania sp. SIO2B9, assembly GCF_010672505.1. NCBI lineage: Bacteria > Bacillati > Cyanobacteriota > Cyanophyceae > Oscillatoriales > Microcoleaceae > Okeania > Okeania sp. SIO2B9. Next base: position 724 of record NZ_JAAHGK010000648.1, read on the forward strand.
TCTCAATTAGGGGTTAGCCTTTTTGAAGATACAGAACCCGTGGAACTGTTGCCCGGAAGCTCATCAGAAGAAAAAGAAACTGTGATTCGAGCTGTCTATAAGCAAGTTCTGGGCAATGCTTACGTCATGGAGAGTGAAAGACTCTCTGTACCAGAGTCCCAACTCAAAGAAGGCGAAATTACTGTCCGTGAATTTGTACGTCAAGTTGGACGCTCTGACTTGTATCGTTCTCGGTTCTTTGAAAGTTGCCCCCGCTATCGTGCAATTGAATTAAACTTCAAGCACTTTTTAGGTCGAGCTCCCAATGGTTACGATGATATGAAGTTTCATAGCAATGTCCTTGATGAAGGAAGTTTTGAAGCTGATATTGATTCCTACATTGATAGTGAGGAATATGATAGTGCTTATGGGGAAAATATAGTTCCTTATTATCGAGGCTATAAAACCCAAACCGGCAAAAAAATGGTTGGTTTTACTCATATGTTCCAACTATTACGAGGTGCTTCCAGCAGCGACTTAAAAGGAAGTTTGTCTGGAAAAAGCCCTGCTTTGAATAAATATGTGATTCAGGAAACACCTTTAGCGGTAGTTCCTCCTTCTGGTGGTTCAGATGGTTGGTCATTCCAAGATACACCTTTAGGTGCTAGAACTAGACAGGGAGTAGGAGCTGATTCTGGTGGTAAAGTTTACCGCATTGAAGTAACAGCTTACCGCTCAAAAGTAGTAAATCGTGTTTCCAGATTCCGCCGTAGCAATCAAGTATTTTTGGTGCCTTTTGATAAACTTTCCCAAGAGTACCAAAGGATTCATCAGCAGGGTGGTGTAATTTCCAGTATTACTCCTGTTAGCTAGGGCTTAAAATTAGAAAATTATTTACTCTTTTCCATGAATAGCTTAGTTGCTAGATTCCTAATAACTAAAAGTTAAATTATCACAACTTAATAGTGCTAATTTAGCAATATTAAGGATAAATCAAGGGTAAAAATTTTCAATAATTTTCAGTGATTCATGGTTAATGGCTATGATGTTTATACTTGTTAAATTAATGGCTATTAACCATGAAAACTGCAATCATAATCAATAGAAAAAATCAAAATCTTTTAATTAGAGGAGTTAAGAATGTCACTTTGGGTAGATACAATAGATCCAATAGAACTACGTTCTAATGCTACAGAAGATGAAATACAAGCAGTGATTAGAGCTGTTTATAAGCAAGTTTTGGGAAATATCCATGTAATGGAGAGTCAACGTCTAACTAGCGGGGAATCATTACTCCGAAATGGGGATATTTCTGTCCGTCAATTTGTTAGTATGGTTGCTAAATCCGATCTATATTTCACCTTGTTTTTTGAATCATCTTCTCCTTATGGATTCATAGAACTAAACTTTAAGCATTTATTAGGTCGCCCTCCCGAAGACCAAGCAGAAATTTCTGAACATACCCTTATATACAATGAACAAGGATATGAGGCAGAAATTGATTCTTATATATACAGCGAAGAGTATACTGAAAACTTTGGGGAAAACATTGTTCCATACCCACGGGGTAATAGCAGTCTAGTTGGAATGAAAAACGTGGCCTTCAATCGGATGTTTGCTCTGGAACGAGGAAATGCTACAAGTGACAGAAACAAATCTTCCCGACTTACTTCAGATTTAGCTACTAACCTTGCTACGAAAATTGTTCCACCTGCATATTTAAGTGGACCTTATAGCAATACAGTCAAACGTTTCCAAATCTTAGTGACTAAAACTGGTATTGGTCCTACTGTAAAACTGAGTAAAACAACTTATACAGTATCTTACGAGCAGCTAACTTCAAAAATTAACAGCATTCAGAGAACAGGTGGTAAAATCCTGAAAATTACTGAAGTTGGTTAACAAGCTATCAGCTATCAGCTAAAATCGGCGGGTTCGGTGTCCTCCACGCTTATTTGAAAAATTAGTGGTGTGGGTGTTCTAGGGGTTTGTAGACCAGGAGCGACTTCTCTTGAGTATCTCCCATATTATGCCTTGAGAGCTGACCGCTGACCGCTGACTGCTAATTGCTATTTTAAGAGGGACCTGTTTTAAACTAACAGGTTCCTGATTAAATATTATTCAAGATAGGAATAATGGATGTTGTAGAATTTGTTGAATGCTCTATAGGACGCTGGCGATCGCAACGTAGTGGCCATAATTTAGCATTTAGTCATTTTGAGGAAGTTCGGTCCACGATAGATATTGTCTCTTTACCAAAAACGGCTCCAGAAGTTATAGAATTGTGTAAGTCTAGTGAAGTAGATATTGCTCAAGCTGTTTCTCCTTTTCAGATGAGTTGGCAAGGGGAGTCTGACTGGGATAATGATGAAGTTATTGAAGGTAGTTGTGTATTAGTACCAATACCCGACCTGGATAATCTCAAAAAAGGAAAATTATTACGTTCCCAAGGTTATGCAGAAACTATTGCTGCTGTGGGAGAATATCAGATTACTGAAGATGGTACTTTTGTTCTACATACAGAGTATGACCGTGCTGCTGCAGAAGAAAAAATTTGGTTTGGTACTCCCAATCTGAGGTTTCGAGTATCCTTGATTAAAACGAGTGATGGTAATGGTGTATTAACTGCCTCTTTTTCATCAGAAATTCGTTCTTTGTCAATGGAAGAAAAATCATGAGTCTTATCTATCACGGTAATATAATGTCCGGTTGAATACTTAATAAATAAACAACTGAGGAGTCAGTCCTCAGGAGGGAAGAAAGAAGAGGAGGAAAAGGAGAAAGTTTTGGTAGTCCTGTATATGTAGTGATAAGTCAATATAAATTATTAGTTTTTGATATTAATATTGAAAATATTAAGTTTTTCCTGCTCAAAAAAAATCAAAATTATTGTCTCGGCGATCGCTACATATTATCAGAGATAAAAATATCAGAAATCAACCCCAAGTACCCTGAAAAAAAGTATGCTATTATCTATGACAGTAATAATAAAAAAATCTCTATAATTCAGATGTCAAATCATCAATTAATCTGTCCTAGTTGTGGTAGTAATTATATTGCCAAAAATGGGACTATTCACAACAAAAAACAAAAATATCAATGTCAAAATAGTCTCTGAAAATTTGTCGAAAATAGTCACAGAAATTATATTAGTCATGAAACCAAAGAACTGATTGATCAGTTATTACTAGAAAAAATTAGTTTGGCTGGTATAATTCCTGTAATAGGTGTGTCATAAAAATGGCTCCAGAATCAGGTCAATAATAGAGTTGTCGCTAAATAAAGGGAAAAAATCACTCTAACCTAGACAGAGCAATAATTCCCAGCATTTTTGCCATCCAATAGCTACAATCCTTACATAACAAGGTTTTTGGGGGATTTTTAAGTTATAAAGCGACAAGTCTAATAAGTATGCTCATGTTTCACAGTCTATTAAATGTACAAAAAAAACAGGTAATATCATGTCCGGTAGCATCGGTATTGTATAGCAAAGGTAGGCAACAGGGAACACTTAACTGGGAACAGGGAACAGGCAGGAATACTTAAGGGCAATAAAAAAAACTTAAATTCCCTGTAGATA
>NZ_JAAHGK010000649.1:0-4280 GCF_010672505.1 Okeania sp. SIO2B9
CAATACCAATAATCCCATTAAGTGGGGTTCGGAGTTCGTGGGAGGTGTTAGCTAAAAATTCGTCTTTGAGGCGGTCTAGTTGTTTGAGTTGTTCATTTTTTGCCTCTAAGGTTTCAAAGGAATTTTTGAGTTGGTTAGCCATCAGATTAAAAGAGTTGGCGAGTTCACCTACTTCGTCACGACGATGAATATTGAGGGTGTTTTCCCATTGACCTTCAGCAATTTTTTTCGCAGCAGAATTAATTTGTAAAATCGGTTGAGTAACCCAGTGAGTAGTGACTATTCCTACCAATATAGCTATAGTCAAAGCACCAAAACTTAATAAAATAGTAGTCTTGGTGTTGGCGTTGATTTGTGCCATGAAGTCATTTTCAGGAACGACCACAACCACTAACCAATCAATACCTTTACCATCTTTAATTGGCATGACTCTGGTATAGTACCAAGCTCCATCAATTAGAAATTTAAGTTGTTGATCGCTATTAATTTTTTTTAAATCACCAAAATGTTGTTGCAGTTGCTCGACAGTTGCACTTATTGTGGGGTTATTACTTTCGATCGCAGGTAGACGTTGGATCTTGCGCTTTTTGTCCTCTTCAGTAATAATAAATGGTGTCTGAATTTGAGAACTAACTACTAAATCTCCCGACCGCTCCATAATAAAACTCTGTCCACTAGCGCTGATATATAAGTTACTCAGGAAATTTGTGACCTGCACGAGGGTTGTTTTATTTGAAAGAACTCCCACAAACTGCCCACTTGAGTTGAAAATAGGTCTGACTGCTGATATGTCTAAGGAGGCATTTTCACGGGAAAAGGAGGCAAAAATTGGACTCCAGGTTGGTTCACCTAACTGCTTTGCTGCTTTATACCATTGGCGATCGCGAGGATCGTAAGCTTTTCCTTTTAAATATTCGCTGATGTTACCCTCATTATTAAGTAAGTAAGTTTCCCGAATAGGTTGAGTTGCGATGTTACGAATTTTAAAAAGAATATCTCCATCTTCTAAACGTTCAACCCCGATAAATTCTCCTTCTTCATTGCCCAAGAAAACATAATCCTCTAAATCTTTTTCTTTTACCACTTGCCAAAAGTAAAGTCTCAGACCAGCAAAATCATCAACATCCAAATTTTCACTTTCTATGGCATAATTGGTTACTCTTAAAACTTGATGAGATTTATTTAGATATCCTAAAACGTGCTGTTCAATACCACTGCTAATTTTTTGGGTTAACTGGTTAGCAAGGTTATCAACGGTTTGTCGCCCATTGATCAAAGAAAAATATCCCACTAATCCCACAGCACCAAAGATTTGTAGAACAAAAGGGACAATGAGGACTGTTTTCAGGGGAAATTTGCTAAACATTTTGCCCAGGTTAAAGGATAGAAGTGTGAACTACCCAATGCTATAGCTATTGCTATAGGATAGGTTTCCATCTTCGCTGGGAATAGCATCTAACAAAACTGATGTTTTGCCAGGTGACTTACATTCCCTCAGATTGGCAGTAGAGCTAATTCCTAACTCCTGTTTTGAGTGCATTTGACATTTGTCGTGCAACGGCAAATTACGCACTCGCAATATCCGCAAGGCTTCATTTTTGATATTGATTGCAGCATTAATTTCTCTATTATGGGTTGTATGACAATGCTCGCAAGTCCAATTTTTCACATTCAGAGACAAACTACCAACTTGATTTAAACAAATATTACAAGTTTGTGAATAAGGCAAAAAACGATCGACTTCTATATAAATTCTTCCCTCTCTTTCTGCCTTATAACTAAGCATTGTTTCAAACATTCCCCAAGCACCATCACCAATAGATGCAGCTAAATTATTGTGTCTTGGTGCGCTACCAAGTGCGTCTTTCGCTGAGGTTGGGTCACACCGCTTTTTTATAGCCAGATTTTCCACTGCAATTACTTGGTTTTCGTTGACTATCTTAAGGCAGCGCGTTGCGGGGGTTCCCCCCGTTGTAGCGACTGCCGCGCGGGATAGCTTGTGTAGAAAATCTTCACGGCATCTAGCTATTTTCCCCTGTACTCTAGCTATTTTTATGCGTGCTTTACTTTGGGCATTGCTGCCTTTTTGTTTACGAGCTAATTTCTGCTGCTTCCGTTTGAGATTAAGAGTATATTTAGCAATATTCTTAGGATTTTGATATTTTGAACCATCTGATGTTATACAAAAATGAGTCGTTCCCAAATCAATTCCTATTGCTTTTCCTTCTGCTGATTTTTCAGGATTTACTCGATTATCTTCAACTAAAACAGAAACAAAATATTTACCATCTGGATTCACAGAAACAGTTACAGTCTTGATTTCCCCTGAAAAATCTCTATGGCGACGATAATAAACTAATCCAATTTTAGGTAGTTTGATATAGTTATCCTGAAATTCTACATTTTGAGGATAAGTAATAGATTGTCTACCTTTTTTAGACTTAAATTTTGGTAACTTCGCCTGTCTATCAAAGAAGTTTTTGTAAGCTGTAGACAAGTTTAATGCTACTACTTGGAGACACTGAGAATAAGTATCTGTTTTTAGCCATTCATGCTCTTTTTTAAGTTGAGGAAGCATTTTTTGAATAGCAGCTCTACTGAGACTTTTTCCAGTGTTTTTGTAGGTTTCATGGCATAAATTTAGTGAATAGTTCCAAAACCATCTACAACAACCAAAGCTCTTTGCTAAAGCCAATTGCTGTTCTGATGTTGGATATATTCTATACTTATATGCCTGATACATTTATCACTTATCTATAACAATGATAAAATTTTAGCATATATTTTTATGTACCTACAACTATAGCGCTACGCAAATACGCTGTTGACATTCCTCTGTTCACTATTCCCACCAAAGTTTAAAGTTTATTGTCAAATGCCAAAAGACGTAGTGCTATATATTGATTGTGATTAATACCAACACCAAGACTCCACTATGATGGGGGACTTATCACAACATCAAGTTATATCATGTCCGCTTGAATACTTATACTTTGGTGGAAGGAAGGCAGAGGGCAGCGGGAGCTCCTATGCTGTTTGCGTAGCATTCCGTAGGAAAGGGTTTCTTTCAATTGAAACTTAATTCTATACACGCTCCGATGCTACTGGACATGATATTAAAAGTAATATGTTTAATCCAACTTGATACGGTCTCGGGGTCTCCCGTTATCATCTGCGATTTAACGGCAGGGGAATTGCCGAGAGCAAATTAAAAAAGTATCGATTGATGTTCAAATATAGCACTAAAGAGTAGTATAAAAATTATGATAATTACTCATTGCTACAAAATTCAGCCTACTCCTGAACAGTCAGTCAAAATTGATTATTGGCTAGAACTGTTGCGGAGGCATTACAATTATGCGTGATAGTCAAAGACTAGACTGGTTAAATAGAACTAGATGTCCAGTTGACCGTTGTTCATTAATTTCATGCCCTATTGGCGAGATTTCCAGTAGACCAGATTATTATTTCCAGCAATCAGCACTCTTACAGACAAAACAGTTATTTCCTGACTACAAAGAAATATCCATACGAAGTTCAACAAATTAACCTACAAAGACTAGATAAAGCTTGGAAACGTTGGCTAATACCTGGTAAAGCTGGTAAACGTGGAGGACGACCTAGATTTAAAAAATCAGGAAAGTTACGGTCATTCTGTTTTAGTAGAGTTAATCATCCTAAAGCAGCAATAAAATTTGATGGAAAACAAATAATTAGTACGAGGTTTGGTGCTATTCGAGTGATAGTCCATAGACCTATACCAGATGAGTTTACGATCAAAACTGCAACTATAACCAAAAAAGCGAGTGCGTAATTCTGGGGAAACCCCAGAATGTAAGACGCACTCAAGACGCTGATGGTTATTATGTAAGTTTCAGTTTAGAAGATAAGTCAGTTCCTAGTTTAATTTATACAGAAAATATCAAAACTGCTGTAGGTATTGATGTAGGGTTAAAATAGTTTTTGACTACTAATACTGGTGAGACTGTTTCTGTTCCTAATTTTTATAGAAAATCTCAATCTAATTTAGCAAGAAAGCAAAGAAAAATAGCTAGAAAAGAAATTGGGTCAAACAACTGGAGGGTAGCACAAAATAGAATAGCTAGATTACATCAACATATTGCTAGACAAAGAGAAGATTTCCATTACAAAACTGCTCATAAATTAGTTAAAGAATATGATTTAATTGCTGTAGAAGACCTTAATATTAAAGGTCTAGCTAAAAATACTAAACTATCAAAATCAATTTATGATGTAGCCTGGGGTACTTTTATTGAAAA
>NZ_JAAHGK010000065.1:0-11597 GCF_010672505.1 Okeania sp. SIO2B9
AGACATCTCCAATAATAAAAAATCAAATCAATTATCGTACAGAAATTATCAATTATTTCCCTCTATTCCCTACTCCCTATCCGTGGAAAAGATGTCTAATATTGGAGTAATTTAATAAATTATAAACAGATATTATATAGCCGGATTCTATGTGCAATTAACAGGATTTGTATTATACCATTTCTAAAAAGTAATGCGATGAGTAAAGTCATTTACTGCTATGAACAAAGGTTTATTATTCACCAAGTATATGTAGCAAAAATGCGCGACATTTGGTATATCCTTTCCCCAGCAACTGAGCTACAGTCTATTATTTACCATCCTTGGTTGTACTGAAATCAATGTACTTCACCACACTGAGAAATCACTGACAAATGCTATTTTACTCCAAACAATCAATCAAAATATTGTCATTTTTATCGATGAAATTTATAGCATTTTCAGCCTGTATGCCATAATAAAAATTATGGGATGTTTTCCGGATTAACATCGAACTATGGAGAATAATGAATTAAAGTCTTAATTACTTAAGACTTTAATTCCGGTAAATTAGTAAACTAAAACCCATTTATGTTCCAATTTACAATAGCTATATGTACTTATAATGGAGAAACTCGTTTAGGTGAAGTTCTAGAAAAACTCAGTCATCAATTAAATCAGCACAATATTTCTTGGGAAGTTTTGGTTGTTGATAATAATAGCCAAGATAAAACTGCTGAATGTGTGTGTCAGTACCAAACTCTTTGGGCAGGAAAAATTGAATTAAGATACACTTTTGAATCAAAACAAGGATTAGCTTTTGCTCGACAAACTGCTATTGAAAAAGCACGAGGTAAATTAGTAGGATTTATTGATGATGATAATTTTCCTCAAAAAGATTGGTTAGAAAAAGCTTATTTATTTGCTGAAAGTCATCCTCAAGTAGGAGCATTTGGTGGTCAAATTGAGGGAGCTTTTCAAAAAGAACTGCCAAAAGATTTTGATAAAATAGCGAGTTTTTTAGCAGTAATTGACCGTGGAAAACAAGCTTTGATTTATCCACCAGAAAAACGAATTCTCCCTCCTGGAGCGGGACTAGTTGTTCTTCGTCAAGCTTGGTTAGACTGTGTTCCGAAAAAATTATTTCTCGCAGGTAGAACTGGTAACTCTATGTTAGCCAGCGAAGATTTAGAAGCTTTATCCTATATCCAACGTGGCGGTTGGGAAATTTGGCATAATCCTCAGATGGTAATTACACATAAAATACCTCCATATCGCTTAGAAAAAAAATATTTACTTTCTCTAGTACGGGGTGTTGGTTTAGCAAGACATCATATCAGAATGATTCGTATAAGTAGTTGGCAAAGACCCTTGGTTGTGCCTATTTATATTGCTAATGATTTTAGGAAAATTTTATTGTATTATTTACAGCACAGAAAACATTGTAAAACAGAACTTAGTTTAGCTTGCGAGATAGAATTTTTATGGAGTACTTTATTCAGCCCTTTTTATCTGTGCAGAAAACAGCTATATGACTATTTTAGACAAACTTAAATAAATTTTAGATAATACTATGACAACCCCTGAAGATATCAAAGAAAAGTTGTATTATTCTCTAGCAAATCTAGAAAAATATGAAAAATGTGCTTTACTAGATTATCCTGATTATTTGAATTTAGGAGACCATCTAATTTGGTTAGGTTCCGTTCTTTATCTAACTGAAGTTAATCACACAAAAATTGGATATGCTGCCAGTGTGAAAAATTTTTCTGCTAGAGAAATGGAAGAAAAAATTGGTCAAGCTCCTATCTTTCTTAATGGTGGTGGAAATTTAGGGGATTTGTGGGGAGAATGTCAAAGATTTCGAGAGAAAATTATTACTCAATATCAAGACCGCCCTATAATAATTTTTCCCCAAAGTATTTACTTTAAAAACTTAGAAAATCTCAAAAAAACAGCAAATATTTTTAATAGTCACCCTGCTCTAACGATTTTTGTTAGAGATAGTCTAAGTTATAAACTAGCTAGTGAATATTTTACTAAATGCCAAATTTTTATGGCTCCTGATATGGCTTTTCAAATGGTTAATAGTCTGAACAGAGAGCAACAACAAAATTACAACAATTCTATACTGTATCTATGTCGAGATGACCGTGAATTGAATCAAACTTTTGCTCCTAGTCAGCTCGGATTATCTAATTTAGTCATTGCAGATTGGGTTTCTTACAAATGGGTTTTAGGAGTTGAAAAAACTAAGTTGCTGAGATGGGTAGCAACTCTATTTAGAGAAGGATGGCAAAGAGGTTTAGCTACTCCCCAAGAATGGTTTACTAGGCAACAATGGCTAGCTTCTCATCCCTATACACTCAAGTTTCAGAATTTACAATACTCTAGTTTACACAGTCGGTCGTGGCACTTTATTCATAGTGCAATCTATCAATTGCAACGCCATAAATTAATAATTACCAATCGTTTACACGGTCATATTTTATGTATTTTACTCAATAAACCTCACATATTTTTGCCCAATGCTTATCATAAAAATGAATTATTTTATCAAACCTGGACATCGAAAATTTCCTTTTGTAAATTTGTCAAAGACTTAGATAAAATTAGTAAGTCAATATCTGAATTATGAGTTAATTAGAATATGAGTTAATTAAAATTTTCTCCTAACTCAGTTGTTCAATAAATAGGTAGGCATTAAAATTTATAGTTAGAGTCAGGCAGGGAATAGAGGGTGTCAAGTAGAAGGAAAAATGCTTATAAACTACTTTAGTTTTTGTTACATACTTGATATTTTTTTCGTGATCAATAAAATCACTTTTTAACGGCTCAGATATAATTAGTTATATAATTAAATATAAAAATAGGAAAAAAATCAATAAATTATGGCTAATCTAATAATTATTGTCGATTCAGATCCAGAACGCAGAACAAATTTTATTAACAAAGTTAAGCCATTATTACCACCCTTCACAGGATTAGTAACTAACTCTTGTACGACAGGAAATTTTGCCAGTATTTGGGCGGCTAATTCTCAAGCTCCTATCAGTCATTGTACTAATAATAATGGCGCTGCGGTAGTGTGGGGACACGCCATAACCCACAATTCAACCGAGCAGATTAATGCAGAATCTTTGCAACAAAAATGGCAACCTGGCAAGATTAATAATGCTTTTCCTACCTTTGATGGTTTTTATGCTGCTGTAGTTTACAATCCCGAACATGGACTAATAGTTGGAGGAGATTTATTAGGTTTTTTTCCTCTTTATTATTACACCGATGAAAATGTTATTCTGATTGGCTCAAGTCCAGAACTTTTTAGGTATTATCCTAACTTTAATCCTCAATTTAATCCACAAGGTTTAGTAGGATTATTGCTGGTTGGGGGTATGGTTAACGAACAAACCCTTTGGTCAAATGCTAAACGTTTAGGTGCAGGAAATATACTGCAATGGAAACCTCAAACTGTGGGTAAAGAATTGCAACAATATCGCCTTCCTTGCTCTAGTGACAATACTCCTTATTCCTATCTTTCATTTGCAGAACATTTAGACATTTTAGATGAAGCAATTGACCAAGCGATCGCCCGCCACGCATCCACAAGCAAAAAACATAACTTTTTGTTGTCAGGAGGGTTAGACTCACGGATGTTAGCCGGATTTCTCCACCGTCAAGGCATTGATCCAGTGGCCTTTACCTTAGGAAAACAGGGCGATATAGAACTAGAATGCGCCACTGCTGTAGCTCGTCACCTAAATTGGGAACATCGAGTAGTTTCAACTCCTATGAATAAGTATCCTTTTTATGCTAACTTTGTAGCCAATTGGGAACACCTAGCTGGAGGTTTTGGTGGTATCAGTGGAATGGTTTCTGATGCTCATTCCTACCTAAAATTTTCACCATACCCAATTGTTAATGGTTTTGCAATGGATCTAGTTATTGGTGGCTTGAGCAATTCTTCTGTTTCTTTTCAATCAATCTTTAACAAATCTAATTGTGGGAGACTTTCACCAGAAGTATTAAGTAAATTAGTTAATCAAGATATATTTGGCGATCTAGTCTCAGATACTATCACTATTCTCCAAGAAAATTACAAAGCATACTCAGATTTAGAGTGGCAACAAGCATGGTGTTTTAGCCTTTATCATGGTAATCGATTTGTGATGGGTACAATGGCTTGGGAAATTTCCTTTGGGGCATGGCCGATAGTAGCAATATTAGATAGAAAACTATTAGAAACTGCTGTTGTATTACCCCCTTCAACAATGAATAAAAGACGGGCACAAAAAGCATTAGTCTGTACCAGATTTCCACAACTAGCACAATTACCATTAGATCATAATTCTTGGAATATGGAACCTCTTAAACCTCGCCCAATTCGTCGGCAGTTAAATTTATTGTTCAAATTGCAACAAAAATGGCGGAGGTTACAGCTTGAATTGGGTTATGACCGACGTTATTACTATCGAATTTTTGACATTAACAATTTTGGATGGCAAGCAGTACGAAAAGAAGCAGAACCTTGTCGCTCTAAAGTAGAATATTTATTTAATATGGATGTTCTTAATAAATTATTGCCAGCTCCTGATGTTAAGTTAAAATTTAAGTCAGATTCTATTCAAGAAGCTTCTGGACTTATGGTTTTATTTTGTTTGTTGCTTTGGTCAAAAAATCACCTGTAATTCATCTGTAAATTTAATGTCTAAAACTCATCTCTGGCAAGAAGAAATAGTTGAAGCTAATGGTTTGATGACTATTAGCGTAACTATTGAAAATCCTCAACAAAATCGACAGCAACTTTGGTATCGCATCCCCAAAAATTATCGTTCTATTTTAATTTCAAGCTGTGACCCTTTTGTCATTGCTATCATTTTTCTAGCAATGAATCAAGGCACAGATTTAATGGTGCATGGAGAAGTTTCTCCCTCTTTACTGAGAAATTTAGAAGAATTCCAAATAATTTGGTCTGCTTGGAAACCAGAGCAATATAATATCATCCAAATTAACGCTGAAACTGAAAAAGAACAAGAAACAATTTTAGCAACAGAGAAAGCAATTAGTGCTTTTTCTGGAGGAGTTGATAGTTGTTTTACCGCCTTTCGCCATAGTCGAGGAAATTGTGGTAGACAAAAACGTAATCTGAAAGCTGGTTTAATGGTGCATGGTTTTGATATTCCCGTAGAGCAAGAAGAAATCTTTTCTCGTGCTGCTCAAAAGTCTCAAATTATGTTATCAAGTTTAGGCATGGAATTAATCCCCATAGCAACTAATTTTCGCAAAGTAATTAAACTTAATTGGGAAGATGTTTTTGGCACAGCGATCGCCTCTTGTTTAAACTTAGTTAAAAAAGGTTACAATACAGGGTTAATTCCTGCTTCTTATGCCTACCGAGATATTACTTTACCTTATGGCTCAAATCCCCTCACTGATCCTTTACTATCAAGTAAGTCTTTTACCATCATTTATGATGGGGGAAAATTTGGTCGCTTAGAGAAAATAAAAGAGATTTATAATTGGGATGAAGCTTTAGTAAACTTAAGAGTTTGTTGGCAAGGTGAACAAAAAGATCGTAACTGTGGACGTTGCGAAAAATGTATTCGCAATATCTTAAATTTTCGAGCTTTAGGTTATGAATTACCACCTTGTTTTCCGAAAGATGTTACAAACAAACAAATTGCTAATCTTAAGCTTAGAGGTGGATCTTTGGATTCAATGGAACACATTCTCAAACTAATTAAAATTAATCAAATTTCTGGTTTTTGGATCAAAGTTTTGCAAGCAACTGTTCTCAAAAACCGCATATTGATAAATTTAGAAAAAATGATTCCTGATTCGGGGAAAGAGAAGTTACGGCAATTAAAATTTTTGTTAAATAATAATCTAAAACATAAAAGATAATTGCATAACAAAATTTTGAGGAGAGGGTAAAATGTTTAAAAATTACAAAGATATATTTAATCAACGAGGTACTTTATACCATCAAGGAATGCTGAAGTATCCTCTAGCCAGAGCAGCAGAATTTAACAATATAATTAAATTGTCTGACTTACAAGATAATCAGATTATTTGTGATATGCCTTCAGGGGGATGCTATATTAGTAATTTTATTCAACAGAATCTGAAAATTATTTCTATAGAAACATCGAATGAGTTTATTAAAGATTCTCACAATACAGTCAACAATACTATTGTAGTTTGTGAAGATATCAGTAATATTCCACTTAACTCAAATAGTATTGATCGGATTATGAGTTTGGCTGGATTGCATCATATCGAGCATAAAGTTGACTTTTACAAAGAAGCTTACCGTTTATTAAAGACAAAGGGAATATTTTGTATTGCAGATGCTTTAAAAGATTCAAAAGTTGCTAACTTTTTAAACATTTTTGTCGATCAATATAATTCTATGGGTCATCAAGGTAATTTTTTAACAGAAAACACAAAAGATGAACTAGAATTCATTAATTTTCAAGTGGTACATAATGCTTCTATTAGTTATCATTGGTGTTTTGATTCAGTAGCTAGTATGGTAGATTACTGCCAGTTACTTTTTGGTATTGATCAAGCAAACTATAACCAGATTCTCGAAGGTATAGAAACATATTTAGGCTATTATCTAGAAAATGATAAATGTTATATGAATTGGGAACTACATTTTCTCAAATCTATTAAAGATAATTAGGTTTTTACTATTAATTTATCGCTACTTTTAATGTAAAAAATTTAATTATTAAAAATCTGTTATGTCAACCATTCTTGATCAGAATCAGCATTAATAGGAAGTTGAATTATATTCGAGGATAAATCACTTTGAATAACATCTCGATTGCGTAATTTATAAGTTGAAGAAAAAACACTATTGGGACTAAGGGTAGTGCATCAAGAAACTGTGGGAATGATCATATGAATATTGTCCCTAAATAGTTGAAACGATTATTGTAGATTTTTTCAACGCTCTAGTAAATAAATCTTCTTGTGAAATAGGAATATCTAAACCATGTATCATTAAACCAGCTAATAAATTATGTTTTTTTCTTCTATGAACATCTTGACTATGACGAAAAGCAGTAAAAAAACTATCTAAATTACCTGAAAATGCTGAAATAGCTTGTGGTTGACCTAATGGCTTTTCTAATTCTTTTTCTGTGTCTGCTTGAACCTTGAAGAAGGAGACAGGAGACAGGAGACAGGAGACAGGAGGAAAATTACATGGGGATTCTAACCCCAAGTAATTTTGAACACCGTGTAGACGGTGGGGTATTAAACCCACAAAGAAAATGATAATTTTTGTATATTTTTGCAATGGATAGCAGCACCATGCGTCTTGAAATTCATCTAAAATTATCCAGTAAAGATTGAGAAACTTGACCATGGATAATTAATCGCAACCTTGACTCATTGCTAATAAAATTGTCGCAATCACAAAAGAATCACAGTTAGTGTTTATATCTTCTTGATATTTAAGATAAAAACGATACCAAAGATTAACTTGAGATTGATTTGACATTTCTATAGTGGTACTGACATGAACTAAATTATCGATTATTTTAGTTTCTTCTTGCCAAATATGTATTTTGGCCATTACTAAATTATAATTTGCTTTAGGAATAGAAATATTTGATATTAACAGTCAAGTCTTTGAGAAACAAAAAATTTTGTTAGACAATACAATAATAAAACTTACTTACTATATTTGAGCAAATTTATCAATACCTGTCTGCCATTGAATATTTCTGCTTCCTTATTGAGGGTTTTAATGCAGAATTATAAATTTTTTCATTCTCCTTAACAGACTGCCACAAATCAATCATTGGTTGTGGATAATTAATACCAATTTTTACACCAAACTTCTCTTGTTCAGCAGGTGATAATTTCCCAGGTTCATGTATTTTAGGAGCAGGTACTCTTGCTAATTCTGGCAACCAATGTTTAACATATTTTCCTTCGGGGTCGTAATCTTTTGCCTGTTTAGGAATATTAAAATAACGAAACCCCCGTGCATCATTTCCCACTCCAGCAGTATAATTCCAATTTCCCCAGTTACTACAAACATCATAATCTATCAATAAAGACTCAAACCATTCAGCACCCATTTGCCAATTAATTCCTAAATTTTTAGTCAGAAAACTAGCAACATTTTGTCTACCACGATTTGACATAAAACCTGTCATTAAAAGTTCGCGCATATTAGCATCTACTAAAGGAAATCCTGTTTTACCTTCTTGCCATTTTCTAAATTTTTCCCAATCTTCCTGCCAAGGAATAGCTACTCCTTGTAAACCAGATTTA
Organism: Okeania sp. SIO2B9; assembly: GCF_010672505.1. Classification (NCBI taxonomy): domain Bacteria; kingdom Bacillati; phylum Cyanobacteriota; class Cyanophyceae; order Oscillatoriales; family Microcoleaceae; genus Okeania; species Okeania sp. SIO2B9. The sequence goes on from NZ_JAAHGK010000065.1 coordinate 8,275, forward strand.
TAAAATACTTTATTCCCATGTTTTTGACAAATAAATCGGAAATAATCCCGCCATAATAATTCAAATATTAACCAATAAGTGGAATTATTTTTTACCCTCCGCTCTTCATATTCTTGTACCTGTTCATAAATATAACGAGGTGATAAACATCCTAAAGCTAACCAAGGAGAAAATTTAGAGGAATAATTTGCCCCTAGCATTCCATTTCTTGTTTCTTTATAAACTTTTAGACAATCTTGCTGCCAAAAGTAATTTTTTACTCTTTCTTTTCCAGCAGTTTCTCCGCCTCTAAACACTAAAACTGCTCGTGAATCTTGTGGTGGTAATTCTAGATTGAGTTTGGATAAGGTAGGTAACTCTCCCAGTTCAACTTCTGGCAAAAATGGTAATTTTTTAGGAGTTGAAAATGTAGGATTTATAGTAGATTTTTTTTCTATTTCTTTCCGAAAACTGGTAAATACTTCTGGTAATTGCTTAATTTCAAAAGGTAAATCATCAGGATGGTAAAGTGTATGACCCCAAAATGATTGAAACTTAACCCCAATTTGTTTTAATGCTTGGTGAAGTGCTATTTCTACTTGAATTTCTTCTGCTGTAACTTCTCGATGAAAAAATACAGATTTAACTTTTAATTCTTGAGCAAGTTGAGGAATTGCTATTTCTGGTTTTTGTTGACTAATTATTAAATTACTACCTAGTTTTTGTAGAGTATTACGCAAGTCAGCAATACTTTCAATTAAAAATTTTGCCCTAAATGCACCTGTTTTAGGAAAGCCAAAATTAGTCTTACCAAATTGTCTTGGATCGAAGCAATAAATAGGAATAATTTGAGCCTGAGTTTTTATTGCTTGATCGAGGGGTTCATGGTCATGGATGCGTAGGTCGTTACGATACCATAATATAATTCTGTCTTGGTTCATAAGCTTTTATAGCGCTACGCGCTAGGGAATATTGAAAAATATCCTAACTAATTCTTAAAGTATAGAATATAGCAATTATTATATTCATATGATATGTTTTTTTCTTCTTCTGTGTTCCCTGTTCCCTGTTCCCTGTTCCCTAAAAATTGAAAAATATCCTAACTAATTCTTAAAGTATAGAATATAGCAATTATTATATTCATATAATATGTTTTTTTCTTCTTCTCTGTTCCCTGTTCCCTATTCCCTGTTCCCTAAAAAATGAAAAATATCCTAACTAATTCTTATAGTGCTATAGCAATCACCGAATGAGTTGTAAGAATTGAGATGTTCCTTAGAAGTTGTTCCTTAAAAGTATAGAATATAGCAATTATTATATTCATATAATATGTTTTTTTCTTCTCTGTTCCCTGTTCCCTGTTCCCTGTTCCCTAAAAGATGAAAAAACTGATTACTAAACTGACACCTGACCAAGAAACTCTCATTCCAGTTTATCGAAAAAAGTGGCATACAATAGCACATTCTACCCAACCTATTAATCGTCAAAAAGCTACTAAAGCGATTCAGTTAGCCTACAATTTAATGGGCGACCCAAATCCAGAGATTGTTTTTTGTGAAAGCCCCTATGCAGCTTTTGACACTCTACTTAGTGTCATTTGGCAACGATGGGAAAGCAAAGATGACTATGGTCATCGTCACATTTTCGGAGATAGATGGCAACTTTTGAGAGAACAACTAAAGTTGCAAATTACCGATAAATTATGTGAAGAAATAGATAGCAAAATTCGGGAAGATACTAACAGTTCATTAACAGAAGAGTCATTAAAACCAGAGGATCTTTGGAGTCATATTCTTTACTCTCAAATAGAAGAAAAATGGCAAGAAATAGTTTCTGATATTTCAATTAAATTGTTGTGTTTGTGGAGTTATCCTATTCCTACAGAATTATGGAGTAGTTATGTTGCTTGGATAGATTTTTGTATTTCTGTGATTAATTGTGATTATAATTCAGACGACTGGCAAGTATTAGAGTCTATTGTCAGAAACTGTGGTTGGATATATCCTTTGAGACATCTGTGTATTATTTGCGATCGCCCTAGAAAGTTATTCTTGGATGATGAATATCGCCCCCAGGCGGAAGGCACACCAGCTATTGAATTTGCTGATGGTTATAGTTTATATGCTAATCATGGTGTGAGACTACCAGAAGAATATGGAATATTCTCTCCTCAAAAATGGGAGGCAAAATGGCTTTTATCTACAAAAAATGCTGAACTCAGACGAGTATTAATTCAGGAAATTGGTTATGAGAAAATTTGCCAAGATTTACAAACTTTAGAAATAGATACATGGCAAGAATATACTCTCTTAAGAATAGATGATGATGCCGATATTGAGCCAATATTAATCTTAAAAATGATTTGTCCAAGCACGGGAAATATTCATACTTTAAGGGTACCTCCTGATATAAACTCGGCGAAAGAAGCTATTAGTTGGGTAAATTGGGGAATTTATCCAGAAGAATTTTATATACAAACTTAGCAATATCATCTAATTGACATCCTCTGCGACCTGAAAGCACCCCCCCCACTCTCCTCTAGATTATGCAACGCCTGTTTTTTTAAGATATAATTCCAAGCATTTTTTGCTCTGTTGGAAGCAGATTTTTGTCGCAGTAATAATTCTGTTAATGTCTTGGCAAAAAACTTAATTGTTTTTTGTGTGGCAGCGATCGCCTTTTGGATGTTGCCTTAGCAAATTGCCATTCCCCTACAATATAAACTCTTATCTTTAACACTGAATAACACCGATGCTACGGGGTTTGATATTAGGGCTAGAGCAAAACTACGAAGCCCTATTATAACTGTTTTACCGTAAGCGTAGCTCCCCCGAAGGGGGCACATGATATAAAAATTGCACTGAGGTAAGTTGCTAACACTACATTAATTTTTTGCTGATTTATTTGATTTAAAATCAATTAAATTATTCAGAATTCCAAACCAAAAAGGCGCTCCTTGAGAAATTGCAATAATACTTATAATCCATCCTGTAATGGCTTTAATAATATGAGGAAAATTAAAGGGTGTAAACTGTTCTTTTAGTGGTTCTGAAAAATTCCATCCAATTGGCAAATTATCAATTCCATCCAAGGCCATAAAAGTCGTAGCGAATTGTTCTTGAATACAAGTTTGAAATTTGGTCTCGTCATTGACCTGCGAACATGAATTTGATTCAGAATTTGAGACTATTACTTCCGTTATTTTATTACTTAGGGTTGAGGTAATTTCGCTTTTTGATAAATTATCGATAATGTTTACTGTGTCAATATTGAACATCAAAACAACTATTACAGATAATATAATAGAAATGTATTGCCTTTTTTTATCGTAAATTTCTAAAGCA
>NZ_JAAHGK010000650.1:0-4280 GCF_010672505.1 Okeania sp. SIO2B9
CGTCAACGGGGGTGTTCACGCATTACATGGGGATTCTCACCCCAAGTAATTTTCCTCCTGTCTCCAGTATAGCTGTCTCCTGTCTCCTTCAAAAATATCAAATCATTCGTCACTGTGCAACGCCAAATTTTGGGCAACAGGCAAAAGGGAGAAATTGATCGGGGAACGCATTTTTATTATCGCTAATTAATGAGACTTGATATAAGCCCTAATTAGGGTTTGCTGAAAAAGTCTTTCTTCAGGAGTAGGGGATAGGGGAGCGAGGGAGTAGGGGAGAATTGTTTTGCCCAACTCAGCAGCAAAAATGTACTCCTTTTTGAGAATGAAGAGCTGAAAACCAGGTACTTTTTCAAGACCTAAAAAGGCTAAAACCTTTATTTGTAAATGCTTTTAGATTTAATCAGCAAGCCCTAATTAGAAGCAGAAGTCAGGAGTCAGGAGTTGGGAGTTGGGAAAAACGGAGAATTATTGAGTGGAGAGGACGTATGTAGGGGGAGACAGGGAGGCGCACAGATAGATGGACGGAGGTTTTCTCTAATGAATAGAGCGAGTAGATTGAATTAATTACTCAATTATCCAATCTCCGCGTCCCCATGTCACCGCTCCTCCCTGTCAAATCTTAAAAACTTACCCTTGTAAGACTCCCCCACTCCCTCACTCCCCTACTCCCCACTGCCTTACTCCTCAACAAACCCTATTTATCAACTGCATCTCAGATATCCAAGTACCATGAAAACCATAAGGAACTCTCTGAGGTAACATCACCCGCGCCACAGGATCTTCTCTCATATTCTGAGCATCTATTACCAATAACTCAGAACATTTATCTTTCTCATCATACACAAACGTTAGTAACCAACCATCATCCTCATCAATAGCACCTATTCTCGGCGCAAATGTTACAGAACCCCCGTAACGTTGTTCCTGAAAATCATGGGTTATTGACCTACCAGTATAAAAATCATACTTAATAATCCCATCAAACAAAGGTTGCAGTGAAGCCATCCTAGAAGTGTAAACATAACGCATCTCTCGTCCGACAAAGCGATGATTAACAGAAGGAAACTCCGATGGTCTTTTATCTAACATTCCCTCTCTTACTGCGCCAGTTTTGAGATTAAATGCCCAACCATACATTCGAGGAATATTCTCATCAGGATCTCTATCTCTAAAGTTACTAGCATAGGAATGAGTAGAACTCATCCGACAACCATACAGTATTACCTCATCCCCATCTTCATAAGCATTCAAAATATGATTGATATAGCAAGGATGAGCTTCAAACCATCGAATATCTTCATTATTCCCATACCGAGGCAAAATACCAAACCGACTTGGCACTCCCTTCTCAAAAATCCAACCAGGTAAACCTTGCTCTACTCGTTCTGGACGGAATCTCAATGGTAAATCTATCAAAATTGTATAATTTTTTGTAATGGCAAAGTCATGTGGTCCGCTGGGCACGGGTATATTAATAGGTACTATTTGTAGCAACTCACCATTACTAGAAATCAAACCATACTTTAAATAAGGGGGCGCATCAAGAGCGTAACCAAAAAATATTAATTCTCCAGTCATAGGATCGACTTTCGGATGAGAAGTGAAAGTAGAATCCAAGTAACCATCGCACAAATATGGACCAATTGTTTCTAAACTAGGAACTTCAACTGCGTAAGGCAACCCTGCTTCCCAAAAAGTTAATAATTTGCCATTGTGATAACTAACACTACTGTTAGATACATTTTTATACGGCCCGTAAGGATTACAAACTTGAGGCGGTTCTAATCTTCCACTCCAGACCGCATAACCCAAGTCTCGTTCAACTTCAAATCCTCCTGTCCGCACATAACGATTCTTATATTCTGCCTTACCACCACTAATTCTCACTCCATGCAGCATTCCATCACCATCCATCCAGTCATATTTACCTAGAGGGGTAAATTGAGGGTTAGGGCCATTACGAACATACATTCCTGACAAATCTCTAGGAAGTTCGCCTTTGATTTCTAAGTTGTCAACAGTAATTTCTTCGCTCACTGGGGCAAAGTTGCCCATCAGATAAGAATTAAACCTTGTAGTTGTGGTCATAATCTATTGCTCCTGTGGAAAAAATAAACTTGAAGGAATAGGGAAAAAGGAAAAAGGTTGACTAATTCTTTTGACCGCCCGTAGCTTCTTCCATAAGCACAATCTTGAGAGATCAAGGGTTAAATCCCCTACTTCTTAAAGTGACTTACATTCAGTGGGGTCAAATCCCTGACTAAATGCTTCCGACTTCTGTCCTAATTCCTTCCTTATGATTTTTTTAACCTTCTACTAACAGCTTATGACCACTTTTCAATTATGTATAGTGTTATAATAAAAAATTTTTAATAAAAATCATGTATAGCAGTTCCCATTTGAGGTACACGCATTCGTTTGTTGCTCTGGAGTAGGGAGTAGTAGGGACGTTGCATACAACCTTTCTACAAAGCAGTAATTCGGGAATACAGAGGATAGAAAAGAAGAAAAACAACTGTATTTCACGCTTTTTGAGAAACGCCATATCTTAATTTTTCTAGAAAATTTACTACATAACTGTGGTTTTGCTTTTTTTCACTCGCAAGGGGTATTTAAATACCATTTCTCAACAACTTTTCTACATTTTGTTGAGCAGGGGAGTAGGGGAGTGGGGGAGTAGGAGAGAAGTAAAAAGTAAGAATAATTAACATTAACTAGGCTATTTTTAGCAAAAAAGTGATTATACCTGTTTTGATTAATTAATAACTGAAGTATTACCCAAGTATAGCTTTACTTTTAGGAACTGGTATAAATGACTAAAATTCATCAAAAAAAAGAATCTCCTATTTTTGGTTCAACTAAACCATAAAGCCATAAATATTTAAACAATCATTGATATCAACTAATGAGTTTAACTTCACAAGCAGTAATAACTTTATCCGTGATAGTTTTAATCCAATTCTAGTTTTTCTCTCTTATCTTGATAGAAATCGGGGTCATTTCAATTAGTCTCCTATGGTCGGAACTGCGGACTTCAGTACCTCTAGCTGTTTGCGCAGCATTCTGTAGGAAAGTATTGGGATTGAAATCTGGAATATTCTCTTTTTCTTGGTCGATTTGATATGGCACAGGTTTCCTCGTCATCCTACCCTACGAGAATATCCGAATATCGACCGCTTTTTATTCCCTTAAAAGGGGAGGCGGATACCCACAATTTTTCGGTAATAGATTGGGGTTAAGAGCAAACTTAATAGCTGGTACTTATAATTACGATTTAGCTAATTAAGTAAAAAAAAATCTATTAAATTTCTAATTAGGGTTTGCTGAAAAAGTCTTTTTGCTGGGGTAGGAGACAACCCACCCCTCGCCCCTCCCCCTCCCAGGAGGGGAGAAATGGGAATGTAGAGGAGGTAGGAGCTAAGTTTTGTCTCTCAATTTTTCTGCCATAATCATCCCAAAATACTAGCATGCATGAGCTTTTTCCACCGAAAAGCTGGTACTTTTTTCAACTCTAAAACGCTAAAACCAACATCATATCATGTCCGGTAGCATCGGTATTGTATAGCAAAGGTAAGGAAGAAGGAAGAAGGAAGAGGAAATAAGAGGGAGGAAGGCTATTGAGCAAGAAAAAAATCTAAATTTCCTGTAGATATTCATCCTTGGGTTTACACAAACGATTGCGTTCGGACATGATATCAGTCAATACTTTTATAATTAATCAGCAAACCCTAATTAGTTGAGCTGTTAATCATTAGCTGATTTTTTAAGTATGCCGATTTTTAATGATTTGACTAGGGAGCGATCGCTCAAGATCAATGATTAAAATGTAAATACACTTGGCATAAATTTGTTACTATTCAAAACTCTTCTATTTTTGACCATTTTCTTTCTGTAGTCCAATGCCTATCTGATGATTGATATATTTTTACTTCTTTAATACCAGCATCTTTAACTATTTTCTCTACTTCAACAATAGTCAGAGCAGCTTGCAAAGAATCTCTAAATAACTTTCGTTGATGTTGATTACAATCTCTAGCATATTTGTCTACAAGTTCCTCTTTTAATTCTGGAGTTTCTGGACGAAGTAAGTCTCGTTTGACATCCTCCCGACGCTGCACTTGCGTGACAGCGCGGGATTCCTTAACATCACTGCTAGGGGCTTTCTGTTTCATAGCACCCGCCCTCCGAGACTTGCTCCCTTCGGGCCTTACGGTCGCTCCACAGACTGACACTGCCTGCCCGGCAGCCAAAATATTTATACTAGCGTTGATATCTCTATC